>JAICRA010000141.1 GCA_025937615.1 Thermomicrobiales bacterium
AACATCCTGCTGGAGCTGCGCCACGCTGGGATCGTGCTCTCCCAACGCGGCGCGGAGGGGGGCTACCGACTCGGCCTCCCCGCGAACGAGATCACCCTGGCCGACGTCATTCGGGTCGTCGATGGCCCCCTGGCCAACGTGCGCGGGCTACGGCCGGAGCGGCTGGAATACATTGGCCCTGCTACCTCCCTCCTCCAGGTCTGGATCGCACTGCGCGCGAACATGCGAGCGGTGCTGGAGCGCGTGACCCTCGAGGACCTCGTCACCGGCAACCTCCCCCAGGAAGTCGTCGAGCTGACGGAAGCTCCCGACGCCTGGAGTCGGCGCTAGTCCCGAGACGGCAAGATGAGTCGGTAAGTCGGTAAGTCGGTCAGACTGAGCGTAGATCGTTAGCCTAGAGCTAGTAGCTATGAGCTGATAGCCGATACCCATCACCCATCACCCCGGACCAGTTCCAAGACCGGTGCAAACGCCTCGATGCCTTCGATCGTCGGCTGGTTGAGCCAGACCTGAACCTGGCTGTAACCGGAGTCGGCGTAGACGCGCAGGCCAGCGGCGATCTCGTCTGATGTCCCGGTCAGGGCATCCCATCCTTCCCGCAATGGGGCATTCGGGAGATCGACCCAGACGCCCGCTGTTCGCTCCAGGGTCGCCGGATCACGCCCGATCGCAGCGCATGCGGCATCGACCCGGGTTTGGGACTCGGTGAGGTCCGCGGCGGAATAGGGCGTAACCCCGGGATTGACGGCGTCGAAATCGCGGTTCCAGACATCGGCATGGCGGGCTGCAAGCCGCAGCATGCGCTTGCCTGTCGACGACGAGCCGACGAGGATCGGTGGTCCTTGTGGGCGAGGACCGCGCGGCCGCAGCTCGCAGTCCCGCACCTGGTAGTAGGTCCCTTGATAGTCCATGGAACCGTTGCGGAGCAGACCCGCCACGATCGTCAACGCCTCCTCGAAGCGCCCGACCCGGTGCTCGAAGGGATAGCCGAAGGCGCGAAACTCCAGCTCGCACCACCCGGCGCCAAGTCCCAGGATCAACCGTCCGTTGCTGATCTCGTCGACCGTGTCGGCCATCTTGGCGAGCAGCGCCGGGTTACGAAAGGCCGTGCAGGAGACGAGTAACCCGATCGTGATCCGGTCCGTGGCGGCGGCGAGCGCGGCCACCAGCGACCATCCTTCCCAGGCGCCTTCCGGTCGTGATCCGGGGCGGGGAATGTCGATGATGAGATGGTCTGGGATCCAGACGGAGTCGTAGCCCAGTGCTTCGGCGCGCCGCACCAGGGCCAGCATCTCCGTCCAACGCGGGAACGTGCCCCGGGCCGAGTCCTCGGTCGGCATGAGGAGGAACCCGATCTCGAATGGACGCCGAGTATCCGTCACCTGCCGTTCCCCTTCCGCATTGTCCGGATCAGATCGTCAGCATATCCCCTTTGTCGCCAGGCAGCGACCTTGCACGCGTCCGGCTCCTGCACACGGCCGCTGCATCACATCCCCAGTAGCGGGAGAAACGGTCCAATCTGGCCAAACTTCCCGAGGCGGGCGGAGCCGTCGCCGAACTGCGGGAGATGTACGACCTGGCGAAGGACGCGGCGACGACTACGAAATTCGCCGCTCTAGCCAGTCAACTTCTGCTTCCCGCCCAATTCCTCGACGCGGGCCCGGCTCTGCGGACCGGTTTCGATGCACATCATGGCGACGACGTCGCCCGGTTGGAGATCCTGGAGCGCGATCTCCAGCGCCTCCGGCTCACCGGCGGCAACCACGTGCGGTGTGTTGCCACCCGCGGCCACGCCTTCGAGATAGAGCGCGGTCATCTCATCGACGCTGGCGCGGCCACGGAGATAGCGCCGGGTCTCTTTCACGATCACGCGGTCGGTCTGCTCCGCCGCGAGGCGACCGAGCTCGCGTAGCGCCTCGTCGGTGCGATCCCCCGCCGTGCCGATGATCGCCGTCAGCCGGCCGTCGCCCTCCTTGTAGTCGCGCGCCATCGCCAGCAGGTGGCGCAGCCCCACCTCGTTGTGCGCGTAGTCGAGAATGACCGTCGCCCCGTTGAGGTCGTAGACGTGAAGCCGGCCGGGGTTGTCCTCACCCCTGGCGCCGAAGCTTCGCAATCCTTGCCCGACCGCCTCATGGTCCAGTTCGAGCGCCAGCGTCGCCCCTGCGGCGCAGAGCGCGTTTTCGATCATGTGCGTCGCCGTTCCGCCGAAGGTGAGCGGTATCTCCTCAAGGCGGCCGAGCTCGTGGCTATCCTCGCCCCATACCTCGCGCATGGTGCCGTCTGCGGCGACGACGGCGCGACCACCCGCATGGAGGTGGGCGACAACCGTTGGGTTCTCGTGATCCTGCGTGACCCAAATGATCGGCGCGTGGAGACCAGCCGCCTGGGCTCGCACCAGTGGATCGTCGGCGTTTAGCACCACCCAGCCGTCCGGGCGGGTGGTCCGCAGGACGACGCTCTTGACCTCGGCCAGACCCTCGACTGTATGTACCCCGTGCAAACCGAGGTGATCGCCACTGACGTTGATCATCACGCTGACGTCGTTACTCTGGCACGCCATCCCCCGCAGGAGGATGCCGCCCCGCGCCGTCTCTAGCACCGCGATGTCGATGCCTGGTTCCCCCAGCACGCGCCAGGCCCCCGCCGGTCCGGTGTAGTCCCCCTCGAGCACCATCTCGCCCTCGATGAAGACGCCGACGGTCGAGGTCCAGCCGACCTTTCGCCCCGCTCCGCGCAGGATGTGGGCGATCAGCCGGGTCGTGGTCGTCTTGCCGTTCGTCCCGGTGACAGCGATCACGGGAAGGGTGCGATCCTCGTCGCGGATCATGCCAGGTCGATCGTCCGCATCGTCGCTTCCGGTTCGGAGGAGGTCCCGCAGGCGCTCGATGCCCGTGGGCAGATCGACGTCTTCGCCGGTCGCCGCGTCCGCGAGGAGCCGAGCCAGATCGAGGGCGAAGCGGCGTCGTTCCCAACCGAAGGCGAGCGACCAGTGCTCCGGCGTCTCCATCTCCACCCAGCGCATCTCCGGGAACTCGACCCCCGCACGCTCGTGAAGGTCCGCGCAGGCGGCGAGGAGGAGCTCACCCAGCCCGGCGGCGCCGGCGGCACGCTCGTCATCGGATGGAGCGAGGGGTTCCATCCGGGTGGCGAGGGCAGCGATCGCGTCGCGAGAGCGATCAGCCTCGGTCACCTCCAGCTCGAGCTTGATCGCCGGTTGCAGGAGAAAGAGATTCGGGCCGTCCAGATCCCGGATTTCGACGAGTCGCATCGCTGTCGCCGCTCCTCTTGTGCCTTGACGAGGCAGCCCTATGGCATGGATGAGAGCGCGAGTACCTGCACCGCGTTGAAGAGCGCGTGAGTGATCATTGCCGCCGTCGTGTTCACATGCTTGCGGACCAGCCCCAGTATGATGCTGACTCCGAACAGGCCAAGCAGCGCAAGATTGAAACCATACTGGGGTCCATGCAGCATCATGAACAGGAGCGAGGGGATGATGATCCCGTATCGTGGTTGCAAGGCCCCGCGGAAGATGGCCTCCTCACCGATCCCGGCGCTTGCTCCCAGCACGACCGCGCCGATCGGGTTCTGTACCTCCGCGGTTATCTGGTCGACAATTTCGTCCAGCGATTCGCTCAATCCGGGTTCGAACTGCTGCGAGAGGAAACCTGCGATGGCCGCAACGACAAAACTGGCGAACGTTGCCGCAATGGCGATACCGATGGTGCGTGGATCGGGAGCCACGATGCCGAGCCGGTCCGTAGCGGCTCGCTGATCGCGCCAGTACGGGAACCCGACGGCGATGTAGGCGATGGCGACGAACGCGGCAGCCTGCACGAGCAGTTCGGCGATGCCGACGGACGGAATGAGCTCGGGCGGCTCATCGGCCATCGGCGCCAGACTTGTGCCGACGAAGAAGCCAAGCAACCCGAGCACCATACAGAGCCCGGTCATGTCGATGGCGGAGTCGGGGTCGAGCGATGTCACCCGCGCCAGCGCCTTCCGAACTGGTCGCAGCAGCGGGAGGCCGAACCCGAGACCGATCAGCAGCAGCAGCGGGCCGAGAACGCGATCGCCCGAGAAGAGGACGGCCGCGCCGGCGAGGAGCAGCAGCACCGCGGGGATGCCGAACAGGAGATAGAGCCCGACCAGGGCGGACCGATCCGCCTGGGCCCGGTAGGCCCAGTAGGCAAGACCCAGCGCGCCCAGCAGCACGGTCGCGGTCGCGATCAGGAGCTGGACCAAGTCGGTCACGAGTTCCCCTACCAGAGCAGAGACGAGGTGGGATCCCACCGCGGCGTCTCGCGGCGCACCCCGGCCGCGGCGTCACGGGAGTATACGTCTGACGGGCTAATAGTCAGTGGTCGTTGGCTATTGGCTACTGGCTTATTCTCGTCCTGAGCGACTGACCGACTGACCGTCTTGCCGTTTTGCCGTCTTGCCGACCAGTGTAGACTGCCATGCCAGACCGTCCGCTTCGGCCGCGACGCGCGGCACCAGACAGTGACAGGATGCAGAGCGACAGCCCTAGTGGCACCTCTTCCACGTCCACGTCGAGTGCAAATGCTGGCCCGGGCCGTTCGTCCTCCCTGTCATCGCGGCGGGGCGGTCTGGGACGCGGTCTCGATGCCCTCATTCCCGCCTACGGTGAGGGTTCGGCGGCCACGCTCGATATCGACATCGACGCGATCTCGCCGAATCCCTATCAACCTCGCCTCGAGATGGACCCGGAGG
>JAICRA010000266.1 GCA_025937615.1 Thermomicrobiales bacterium
ACTGACGAACGTCCGCCTACTAGTGGACAGCGAGTGCCGGAATCAGGCAGCCGACATCCGTGTACTCGATGTCGTCCAGCGATGTCGGAGCCTCGGGTCCACACATCGGACACTCCGGGTCACGGGTCAGCCGAAGCTCACGAAACTCCATCTCGAGTGCGTCGTACGTCAGCAGTCGTCCCACGAGTGGCTCGCCGATGCCAAGGATCAATTTGGCCGTTTCGGTGGCCTGAATGAGTCCGATGGTACCCGGAAGAAGCCCCAGCACTCCGGCCTCGGCGCAACTCGGGGCTAGCTCGGGCGGCGGTGGAGTGGGGAAGAGGCAGCGATAGCATGGCCCCTGGTGCGGAACGAACGTCGTTGCCTGTCCCTCGAAGCGGAAAATGCTCCCGTGCGCGTTCGGCTTGTCGAGGAGCACGCAGGCGTCGTTGATCAGATACCGGGTCGCGAAGTTATCGGTGCCATCGAGGATGACGTCGTAATCGGCGAAGATGTCAAGCACGTTACTCTGATCGAGCCGGGTCTCGTGCTTCACCACGTTCACGTCCGGGTTCAACGCTTGGATCGCAATACGCGCCGATTCGACCTTCGGCATGCCCACACGCTCGGTGGTGTGGATAACCTGGCGCTGCAGGTTTGAATCATCCACGATATCGGCGTCCACAACACCGAGGGTGCCAACGCCAGCGGCGGCAAGATAGAGGGCCGCAGGTGAACCAAGCCCGCCCGCGCCCACCAGGAGCACCTTGGCGTCGAGGAGCCTGCGCTGCCCCTCCTCACCGACTTCAGGGATGAGCAGGTGGCGGCTGTAGCGACGCCGCTGATCGGGGGTCAGTGACTGCGGAACGCGCCACGGCAGTCCCGCCGCTTTCCATCCACTGAATCCACCGGCCATCGAGGCGACATCTCGATAGCCAAGGTCAGTGAGTGCCTCGGCGCCGAAGATGGAACGGACTCCGCCAGCGCAGTAGACGACGACGGGAGTGTCGCGGTCGCGGATCGTCTCTTCGATCCGCATCTCCAGAAATCCGCGAGGGATATGGATCGCCCCGGGAATGATCCCTTGGTCGACCTCGTCTTGCTCGCGGATATCGACAAGAATCGCTCCTTGCTCGCGGAGCCGCGCCGATTCCCGGGCGTCCACCTCGCGCACGCTCGCTCGCTTTTGCTCGAGCATTTCCTGGTAGGTTGGCATGGTTGGCTCCAGGTCCACGTTATTCTTGAGTTCTTGGTCAAGTTTAGAGCGCACCGACTCGACGCGCCAGTAGCGAGTGATTAGCCTCGCGACATCCAGCGCTGTAGTCAAGAATCGCGCACCAAATCGAGACGCAGCCGGCTCCTTCGTCGGCTAAGCGAGTTGATGGAGTTGTAGCCGATGTCGGAATTCCCGCAGCGAGCCACGTTCGATCCATTTGCCATCGTCCGCTCGGATCACGAATGCTTCGGCTGCGGCGATGACAACCCAATCGGGTTGCATCTGCGGTTCGCGGCTGACGGTGACTCCGTAAGAGCCCAGTTCGTCCCCCGTCCCGACCACCAGGGCTTCGGTGGCATCATCCACGGTGGCATCATCTCCACTGTTCTCGACGAGGCGATGGCCTGGGCCACCGCCCGCGCTGGGTTCTGGGCAATGACCGGGGACATGCGCATCAGGTTCCGGCAACCACTCACCGTCGGCGAATCGACGGTTGTGACTGCGCGTGTGACCGGAACCCGGGGCCGCCTCGTGACTACCGTCGGTGAATTGGTGCTCGAAAGTAATCGGGCGCTCGTTGCCACCGCGATGGCGACGTTCGTCAAGGTCGACACCGAACTGGAAACTGCCTGGCGGGCTCGCTATTTGCGAGAATCGGAGACGATCACGGCCGAGTCGCGGGACGTTCCTCGGACTGCAGCAGCAACCAGAGTTGAGTGAGTCGAGTTGGGCCTGTCATCCGAAGGAGCGCGCGCTCCTCAGAAGTAACGCTGAGGAACCTCACGGTGGGACCACAAGATAGCTCGTCGATAGACTGCGAAGCGCAGCGAGAACTGTTAGCCCGCGCACGGGGTGCGGCTGATCAGGCTTATGTGCCCTACTCGGGGTTCCCCGTCGGAGCGGCCGTGCTGACTGCAGATGGGTCCATTCACACCGGCTGCAACGTCGAGAACGCAAGTTACGGGTTGACGATCTGCGCAGAGCGCGTGGCCGCGACCGGCGCCGTAAGCTCCGGGCATAGGGAGATCGTCGCGGTCGCGGTGTCGGCGCCGAAGGTTCCCCGAACTACGCCCTGTGGGGCATGCCGGCAGTTTCTCAACGAGTTCAGGCCAGGTTCGTCGGGCATGGTGATCATCCTCGACGATCGTGGCTCAGGTGAGCGGGTCTGGCTCAACGAACTCTTGCCGCAAGCGTTCGGTCCGCGAAATCTCGATGCGGGGCCGCCTACCGATGTAAGCTCACTGCGCCAGCGGGAAAATCATGGCGCCTGAATACCTCGACTACTACGCAACCATAGCCGACCGGATCCTTCCGTTTCTGCAGGGACGCCAGATCGCCATCGAGCAGCGATTTCCGAGGACCAAGGGAATCGTCTACCGACGTCACACGGGCGGTAGCGGCGATGACACGTGGATTCGCATTGCCGATCGTGATTCGCTAGTCAACTGGGCGCGGCAGCATGCGGTGGGTCTTCATGCACACATTCGATCCGAAGATCGCGGGGCCTGGTTCGTGATCGACATCGATTCCAGGAACCTGCCGACTGAGATGGCTCAGCTTGCCGCAACCCACGCCGCGAATGTCCTGGCCGAGCAAGGCATCGACACGCTCGTAAAGTTCTCGGGATCGGATGGATTCCACCTCATGTGGGATGTTCCAGACCTCGACGGTCTTGAAGACGACGCTCTCTGGGAACTCGAACGGGCCGTCGTTCGTGCTGTCGCCTGCAAAGTCGAGCGTCGACTGACCAGTGATCCCAAGGCGTCAGTGATCT
>JAICRA010000253.1 GCA_025937615.1 Thermomicrobiales bacterium
GATCTCCCGCGCGGGACCGGAGCGGTGATCGGTGTTGCCTCGATGCCGCGCGGCGGAGTATATCACCGGCCACCAGAACCTCACTCTCCTGCGTAGATTATCGGATCAAGGACCGCAACATACGGCAGATTGCGATATTTCCCCGCATAGTCAAGGCCGTAGCCAATCACGAATTCGTCCGGAATCGTGAAACCGACTAAGTCCACGTGGACCTCGATCGCTTCCGGTTTCTTCTTTTTCAACAATGCGACGACACGCAGATCGCGGGGGTTCCGCCGCTGGAGCACGTCGAGCAGGTACTGCAGGGTAAGTCCGCTGTCGACGATGTCTTCGACAACAACAACGCGTCGTCCTTCGATGTCTTCATTGAGATCCTTCAGGATCCGCACGACTCCGGAGCTCTGCGTCGCCGCGCCGTAGGACGAAACGGCCATGAAATCGATCTCGAGCGGGATCGTCATCTCGCGCATCAGGTCCGTCATGAAGGTGATGGCGCCGTTGAGGACTCCCACCAGAAGCGGCACGTCGTCGCCATAGGTCTGGTCCAGCTCCTTCGCCATCTCGGCCGTCCGCGCCCGAATCTCGGCGTCGCCAATCAGGATCCGGGCCACCCCGGCCGCGCGTGGCTCATCGTCGCTCATGAGCTCTCCTCGTGGCTGCTCGCTGTCCGCTCTGTGCGCAGCATCCCGCTCTCGAGGCAAACCGTCCAGCCGTCTCCGATCTCGAGGGCTGCGCCACCTCGTCCAGAGCGCGCAAGCAGGAGCACGGCTTCCGTTCGCTCAGCAGAAAGCCAGCTCCCGTCGGTGGCAACCTCCAGCCAGCCGCGGATCATGCGCCGTTGGATTGCCGGCGGTTGCTCCCGCAACGAGGCAACCGCAAGCCGTCCACCCGGGTCGACTCCTTCCCGGAGGGCCGGAATCGCGAGCGCCTGGAGCGCGCGGTCATCCTCAGCGGCAAGCGCCGCGTAGCGCGCCAGCGCGGCGGCTGCACCCGGGAAATACGATTCCAGCGCCGGAAGCAATTCGTGGCGCAATGCGTTCCGCCGCAAGGCAGTATCGCTATTGGACGGATCCTCGATCGGCGCCACACCCAGTTTCGCGACGTAGGCCGTAATAACCTCTCGCGACTCGCTCAAGAGCGGACGCCATAACCATGCCTGTGCCCCTGTTTTCAGGTTCTCACGGGATATGTCGCGAGGCGGGCCGGATTCGGGAAACGGCGACGGCGAGCACTCGGCCATTGCCGCCGCTCCGTGCACCCCGCCTCCGCGCAAGAGATGAAGCAGCACCGTCTCCGTCTGGTCTTCGCGATGATGACCCGTTGCGACCGCGCGCGCGCCACACCGCAACGCCATGCCGAAGAGATTGCGGTAGCGCTCCCGGCGTGCCGCCTCCTCCATGCCAACCCCGGGATGTGTGACGGTTGGGGGCGTCGGGATCGCGACTGCCTGAAACTCGAGGTTGAGCGATGCGGCCAGGCTCGCGGCTTGCCTGGCCTCTTCGGAAGACGATGGGCGCAACCGGTGGTCGACGTGGACGAGCATCGGCTCGACGCCGAGGGACGCCTGGACCCACCGCAGCCCGGCGGCGAGCGCGAGCGAGTCACGGCCGCCGGAGAATCCAACCACGATCCGATCGCCGGCCCCGAACCCAACGGCCCGTGCGCGGGCCAGCAGGCGCTGCTCCAACCCGTCCGGCGTTTGCCGGTGGGTACGGACGCGCGACTCCACCGGAGGTGGGTCGCTCCCGGATCGGTTGCCGTGTGTATGGTTTCTCGTGGGGTTCACCTGGTGCCGACGGGTGGAATCGAACCACCGGCCAAGGGCTTATGAGTCCCTTGCTCTGCCGCTGAGCTACGTCGGCAAATGTAAGGAAAATGGTACCCGGATCGGCTTCAGAGCGTCAATGCCGCCGGTCCACGGGCGCCCAGTCGGCAGGGTCCGGCGCGCCTCGATGCTAGACTTGTCAAGCCCCCATTGAGGGTCTCGAACCTTCCCGGAGCAGACCGCCGCCCTTGGATTCGATCACGTCCGCCATTGCAACCGAGCTTCTCAGCGGGCTGAACGATGCGCAGCGCGAAGCTGTGCTCGCGACCAGCGGACCCGTGCTGGTCGTCGCTGGCCCCGGCTCTGGCAAGACACGGGTCCTCACCCACCGCATCGCCTACCTCATGGAGGTCGAGCAGGTCCCCGGTGACCGCATCCTGGCCGTGACCTTCACCAACAAGGCGGCTCGAGAGATGCGGGCCCGCATCGAGCAACTCCGCCAGGGACGGCCCCTCGATGGCATCACCATGGGCACATTCCATGCCTTCGGCGCTCGCCTGCTACGCGAGAACCCGGGGATAGTGGCCGACCGGCTCGGGATCATGCCGCAGTTCTCGATCTATGACGACGCCGACCAGATCGAAGCGGTCAAAGCCGCGCTCAAGACCCTCGGTCTCGATCCCAAGCTCTACCAGCCACGCCGACTTCGCGCCCGAATCTCCGCGGCCAAGAGCCAGCTGATATCCCCAGACGAAGCGCGCGATCTGGCTGCTACCTATGACGAAGAGGTCATCGCTCGCGTCTACCGCGAGTACGAGCGGCTCCTGCGCCGGGCCAGCGCGCTCGATTTCGATGACCTGCTCACGCAGCCGATCAATCTCTTCGAAGAAGCTCCCCACCTGCTGGAACGCTATCAGGAGCGCTTCTTGCACGTCATGGTGGACGAATATCAGGACACGAACCGGGTGCAGTACGTCATGGTCTCCGCGCTCGCAGAACGACATCGCAACCTGTTCGTCGTCGGGGATCCCGACCAATCGATCTACGGCTGGCGCCAGGCCGACATCCGCAACATCCTCGATTTCGAGAAGGATTATCCCGATGCCCGCCAGATCCATCTCGAGCTGAATTACCGCTCGACGGCCCGCATTGTCGAAGCCGCTGACCGCGTCATACGCGAAAACGTGGCCCGCATCGACCGCCGGCTGCGCACCGAGAACGACGACGGCGAGCACATCGTCCTGCGTGAGCTGACAGACCAGGGACACGAAGCGCAGTTCATCACCGACGAGATCCGGCGCCTGGCAGAGATCAAC
>JAICRA010000080.1 GCA_025937615.1 Thermomicrobiales bacterium
GGTATGCAGCAGGTCGGCAAGTGGAACCGAGCTCAGCGCAATGATGTGATCCTCGATGCACTGCTCAAAGATCTGGGTGAGCGCTACTCGCTGATCCACTATTTACAGGCCGGCAAGCGGACGATCGAGCACGCTCTCGTCCATCCCGGTGGAGTTCTGGCCATCACCGCTCGCGAGCTCCCTGGCGGCGTTGCCTATCGCGACGGTCGGTGGCGAAAGGTGGGACAAGGCCTTAGCAGATTTTTCGGTATGGGTGGCGCATTTCTGGGCAATCCAACAGCCGACAGCGCGGCCGACGTTCAAGCCCTCCAAGAGCTGCTCGGCAACGAGAAGATGACCGTTGACGTCGACGGAGTGGTGGCCTTCCTCAATCCCAAAGTGAGGCTCGACGTCGCGGAACCGGACTTTCCGGTGACAAATGCCGAGGGGCTCAAGCCGTACATTGCGTCTCTTTCAGGCGATGGCGGATTCCAAACCGCCGACCGGCAGCGAGTCGTTGAGCTCCTCACTCGAGATGGAGCCTTTGAAGTTCCGCAACCAACGCCAACGCGGCGCCCCGTGAAACGGAAAGCGGCCTGACATGGGCGCTGCCAAGGGCGTCCGTCGGAATGCCTCAAACAAGGCCGTGGTGGTAAGCAATGGGGGGTGGCCGGACTGGGTCGACGGGGGCGCAGTCAAACGTCTGCAAGAGGCGATCCAGGGCGAATGCATCGGCCACGCGTACCTGCTATCGGGTCCCGCGGGTGTTGGCAAGTCGGCGACTGCCCGGGCGTTTGCGCAAACACTTTGCTGTACGGATGCAGAACGCCCGGACCGAGCAGTCCCCTGCGGGGTGTGCAGATCGTGTCGCAATGTCCAGCGCGGAGCACACCCTGATGTCGAGACGTTCAGTCTCGAGACCCAGGCAGTGCTATCCGATAAGCCAGGCCGCCCATCGACCCTTACCATCGACACCGTAAGACGGCTTCGATCGGCTGGATCGCTTTTTCCGCTGGAAGCAGACCGACGCATCTTGATCGTCGACGATGCGGAGACGCTGCTGGAACCGGCACAGCAAGCCTTGCTCAAAACGCTGGAGGAACCTCCCCCAGGGGTAACGCTCATGTTGCTCGCCGACGAGCCGGAGGTTCTTCTCGCGACAGTTCGATCGAGATGCCAGGAATTCACGCTCCGTCCGATCCCGCAGGCAGCTGTGAGAGAAACGTTGCTGCGCCGTGGTGTCGCCGACGCGCTGGCGGCGGAAATCGCAACGCTCAGTAGAGGCTGCGCTGCTTGGGCGTTGTGCGCGGTCGCAGACTATAAGCTTCTGGACGCTCGGCGGGAAGAACGAGCCTCAGCGGCCCGGTGGATCACATCGCCGCGTTATGAGCAGTTGGTTACCGCGTTTACCCTCGGCGACCAGTTCAGCAAGCGCCGCCCGGAAGTCATCGGAGTTATCCAGGCCGCGATCCAGCTCCTTCGGGACGAAATGATCGCCGCCGCGCAGGAGGGCGGTCGGATTGGCGAGAATCGGCCAGAACCGTCGAGTGCGGTGCGGTCGCCGTTGTCGTTCAGTCGCGCAATCACCTCGGCCCTGCAGTGTCTTGCGGATTTAGAGGCGAACGTTCGGCCGCGATTGGCCCTCGAAGCAATGGTGGTGGCATGGCCGAATTTGGAGCTGCGGAACCAGTAACCGGACCGTGGACGCCGCAGGCGTCTGTCGAGGAGGCACGAGCGCGGGCGCGGGAGCGCTTCAAGAGCCGGCTCGAATCGGGAGAGCAAATAGGTCAGTGCGGCTGCGCTGAGGGCGACGCGATCCTAGGTCTCGACGACGCTTCGCCCCCTGAGTGTGTCGTCGGCGTCCGGTTCCGTGATTCTGGTCGCATCTATTACTTCCAACCCGACCAAGGGGAACTGCTTGTCGGCGACTGGGTCGTGGTGCCGACCGGACGCGGGGAAGAGGCGGCTCGGGTCGTGCTGGCACCGCACCAGGTTCGTAGGGCACAGCTGCAGGGTGAGCTGATCCCGGTCTCGAGGCGATTGAGCGATGACGAAGTGCGCCGCATGGAGGCACAACGGCGAAAAGGGCCGGACGCCATCAAGGCGTTCCGTAAGATCGCCCAGGAGCGCCGGTTGAGCGTCAAACCAATTGCCGCCGACTACGGATTTGACGGATCGACGCTGACCCTCCACTTTTCGGTTCACGACCGCGAGCGAGCACCAGACCCGGATGTCCTGCGCGACCTTGCCCGCGAGGCCGGACGCTCCCTTGGCTGCCGCGTCGAGCTGCGACAGGCTGGTCCTCGCGACGAGGCTCGGCTCCTGGGCGGACTCGGGCGGTGCGGAAGAACCCTTTGTTGCTCGTCCTGGCTGCCGGTATTCCCTGAGATTTCGATGAGTATGGCGAAAAATCAAGATCTTCCATTGAACCCGGGGAAGGTGTCGGGAGTGTGCGGGCGGCTGCTCTGCTGCCTGTCGTATGAAAACGATCAATACCGGCAAATGAAAGCTGTAATGCCGAAGCTCGGGCAGACGATCGAAACACCTGGTGGCATGGGCCGAGTCATCTCGATGCAGCTGCTGAAGGAACTGGTAACAGTTCGCCTGGACGAACAAGAAGTCGAAGTAACGTTCCGTTGCGATGAGCTGGGACTAACAGGGGCGGCGCATCAAGCGAATGAAATCCGGGAGGCTGAGAGGCCAATCTCCGTTCCGGCTGACGGAGAGAGCGTTTACGCCCCGCCGACCACGGCCAATGGAGAGCTCGTGCCGGCCGCGAGTCGGCGCCGGCGCCGACGGCGCGGACGCGGCGCAAATCCAGCGCGCTAGGCTTCGAAGCAGGAGCACCGAAAGTGTGGGTAAATTGGCTCGCTATTTAGTCGTCCACGATCCGAGCAAACGCGATGTCGAATCGGTGCTACCGCCGACTCGGCTCAAAGAGTTAGCCAGGGCCTCGGCAAGCAATACCAGGTCTCCACGCTGGCTCAAGGCCTGGTCTCCGGATCTCCACGACGATCGCATCTTCACGCTCTGGGATGCGAAAAGCGCGGATGAGGTGCGTGCGGCGCTCGCGGAGTTTGGATTTCTGGACGACATGGACTCTACCCCACTCCGGGTTCGCGAATGGGGGCCGGAAGAGGTCCTCGCGGCGCCGGACTAGCGTAGCCGTCGCCGCCGCTCGAGGCACCCTCGAGCCTCGGTGCTAGAATCAGAACGGGCGGCGCGACGCGCCGTTCTACTTTCGACGTCGTTCAATCGGGAACGGAACTAATGCCTCAGACTCATGCCGTCGGCCAGCGCGTACGGCGGATCGACAGCCCACCAAAGTTGACCGGGCAAGAGCGATTCACCGGAGACCTGCGCGTCCCTGGCATGCTCGTCGCTCGCCCGGTGCCGAGTCCGTATGCCCATGCCCGAATCCGCGGCATCGACGCTTCACGTGCCCTGCAGATTCCAGGCGTGGTTCGCGTCCTGTCTGCGGATGACCTGCCGATTGCCCGCGATAGCGCGGGGGCCCCGGTCAAGGCGCCGATCGCGTCTGGCGAAGCAGTCTATGCTGGGCAATTTGTGGCTCTCGTCCTGGCCGAATCAGATGCTGCCGCACAGGATGGAGTGGCCGCTGTCGAAGTCGACTACGGGCCGCTGCCGGTTATCACGACGCTCGACGAGGCCCTTGACCCCTCCTCGCCGCACATCCGGGAGACCCGGCAGCAGGCGAACGACGAAGAAGCCGCGATGCACAACGCTGATGCGGCTACCCAGGCCGAAGAGAACGATGAGCTCGACGCTGCTGCCAATGTCTCGAGCTCGGTCCATTTTACGAGAGGGGATGTCGCAGCCGGATTCGCGGCGGCCGACGCCGTCGTCGAGTTCACCATCGAATCGTTGACCGTGCACCAGGGCTACCTGGAGCCACAGGTCTGCCTGGTGGATATCGAGCCGCTGGGGGACCTCACGGTCTATACGAGCACCCAGGCCGCGTTTTACTGCCGGACTCGGGTCGCTGAGACGGTCAATGTGCCGACGCAACGCGTCAACGTGGTGCCCATGCCGGTCGGTGGCGGGTTCGGTGGAAAGTTCGTCTTGATCGAACCTTTGGTTGCCGCGGCGGCGCTCGCCGTTGGCCGCCCGGTCTTGCTGCACTATTCCCGCATGGACGACTTCTTGGCCGGCAATCCCGCGCCTGACTGCCGGATATCGGTCAAGCTCGGAGCCACGCGAGCCGGAGATATCACGGCGCTCGAAGCCCGTCTGGTCTTCGACACCGGATCGAGCGGCGGATCTCCCCTTCAGATTGCGGCGATTCTGCTCGGTGGCTACTACCGGTTCCCGAACCTGGAAATTCGGGGGCATGAAGTCCTGACCAACAAACCTGGGGCCGGGGCGTACCGGGCGCCGGGGGCGCAGCAGGCGACGTTCGCCATAGAGTCCGCGGTCGACGAGTTAGCTCGAAAGCTCGATCTTGACCCGCTGGAGTTCCGATTGCAGAACTGCGCGGTGGAAGGTGACGAGCGGCCAAACGGCGGCGCCTGGCCGCGCATCGGGTTGAAAGAATGCCTGCAGGCACTGCAGGCGCACCCCGCCTGGCAAAATCGGGATTCCGCGCGCGCGCATGGACGAGGGGTTGGCATCGCGGTCGGTGGCTGGCCAGGTGGGATCGAGCCGGCCACAGCCGTTTGTCGACTCGACGCGAACGGTAAGTTGACCGTCGTACTGGGGTCGGTCGATCTGACTGGCACGAACACCACGTTTGCACAGATTGCAGCAGAGACGTTCGGCATGAGCGCAGAGGAGATCGAGGTCAACACGGCCGCGACCGACTCCGCTCCTTTTGCCGGGGGCACCGGTGGCTCCAAGATCACCTATACGGTGGGTATGGCCGTGCAGCGTGCAGCAGAAGACGCGAGGCGGCAGATCTTGGCGGTCGCGTCAGAAGCACTCGAGGCCTCGGTCGAAGACCTCGAGATCGCGGACGGCATGGTTCAGGTTCGCGGCGTTCCCGGGTCTGGTATCTCGCTCAAGGACATTGCCAATCGCACGATGGGTTTTGCCGCTCGCAATGAACCCGTGTACGGGACCGGGTCGACCGCGATCCGCGAGAGCGCACCCGGCTTTGCCGCACATCTGGTCGAAGTCGAGATCGATGAAGTCACTGGTGAGTCGCGGCCGGTTCGGTACGTTGCGGTTCAGGACGTCGGGTTCGCCATCAACCCAGCTGAGGTGGAAGCTCAAATCCACGGCGGGGTAGCGCAAGGTCTCGGCTGGGCTCTCTACGAGGGGATGGTCTACGACGCCGATGGCCAGCTCCTGACCGCAACACTAATGGACTACGCGCTGCCGCGGGCGGAGATGGTTCCCCCAATCGAAACCGTTCTGGTTGAAGTTCCAGCGGAGCATGGCGCCTACGGCGCCAAAGGGATCGGTGAGCCGCCAGCGATCCCGGGCCCGGCAACAGTAGCAAATGCGATCCGTGATCTGACCGGGCACCGCATTCTGAGCATTCCAATCAGACCTGAGATCCTGGCCACAGCGCTTTGGGAGCAGGCATCGATGTCCGCAGCCGATTGATGACGAGGCGCATTTCTTCATCATGAGCGTATCGATACTGTCAGCGGCATATGGTGGGGAACTTTGGTCGCCCCGCGTCGCGTCGATGACCGAAGATATGACGTCGACCTGGGGCGACTGGGGTGTCTCTTCGGAGATCGGTAAGTTGCACGCAGTTTTGCTGCGGCGGGCTGGTTCCGAGCTCGACGCAGTGACCGATTTCAATGCGATGCAGATGCGATCCGATGTTTCTCCGGATCGAGTTCGGGAGCAACACGACGCACTCGCCGACGCGTACCGGGCAGCCGGGGTCGTCGTCCACTATGTGGAGCGAGGTCGCATCGACAAACCGAACGCAATTTTTGTTCGCGACCTGATGCTCATGACGCCGGAGGGGGCGATTGTGACGAGGCCGGCCTCGACCGTCCGTGCCGGTGAGGAGCGTCTGGTCGCTGAAGCTCTGGCTCAGCTCGGGGTCCCCATCCTCATGTCGGTGCATGGATCCGGCACCTTCGAAGGGGCCGACGTCATCTGGGTCGACGATGATCTTTGCTTTCTCGCCGAGGGACTGCGCACCAACGAAGAAGGGGCCGGCCAGGTCGAGCGTATGCTGCGGGAGATCGGTGTGGCGGAGGTCGTACGGGTTGGACTCCCGCACGGTGCGATGCATCTCGACGGGTTGCTCGCCATTATCGATCGCGACCTCGCTGTGGTCTGGCCCCGGCGGACTCCGTTTAAGGCGGTCAGCACATTGCGCAAGCGCGGATTCCGATTCATCGAAGTCGACGATGAACGAGAAGCCCAAGAGTGCCTGCCGATGAACTTCGTGGCGCTCGCGCCCGGGGAGATTCTCATGCCGGCTGGTGGCTCGAGAATGCGCGAAAAGTATGAAGCCGCCGGAGTGCGATGCCACGTCGTCGACATCGGGGAGTGCATCAAAGCAGGTGGTGGTGTTCACTGCATGACAGGATTTTTGAAGAGAGATAGCGTTTAGGGCGCTTACCGGCGAAACAAGACCATGCTCGTCGAACTCGCGATCAGCAATTTCGCTATCATCGAGGCCGTCCACATTCCCTTCGGTCCGGGTCTCAATGTCCTGTCGGGAGAAACCGGTGCCGGTAAGTCGATCCTGATCGATGCTCTCGGTGCGGTCCTCGGAGACCGCGTTAGTTCCGACATGGTCCGGACGGGAGCCACTTCGGCTTCGATCGACGCGACGTTCGATCTCAGCTGCATGCGGCACCGGGATGGACTGTCCCAGGTGCTCGACGAGCTGGAGGTCGAGGAGAACGACGGCCTGCTCATCCTCAGTCGTGAGATCCACGCCGGGGGCCGCAGTAGCGCTCGATTGAACGGTCGACCGACGACGGCCTCGATCCTGGGCCAGATTGGCTCACTGCTTGTCGATATCCACGGA
>JAICRA010000290.1 GCA_025937615.1 Thermomicrobiales bacterium
GAAGAGGCCAACATCAACGCGGTCGTCCAGGACTCGCTGGCGACACTTCCTGCATTCGTCGACAGGTACGAGATCATCGTGGTCGACGATGGGAGTCGCGATCGCACCGGCGAAATCGTCGCTGGTCTGGCGGCCAGTGACGACCGCGTTCGGCTGGTAACTCACGAGCGCAATCGGGGATATGGGGCGGCACTGATCTCGGGATTTGACGCGTCGACCGGCGACTTCGTCATGTTCATGGACGCCGATCGGCAGTTCAACATCCGCGATTTGCGCCTGCTGGTGCCGTTCGCGGGCGAGTACGACATCGTCGCCGGATTTCGCATGGAGCGGAGCGATCCGCTGCACCGGCGAGTGTTTGCCGAGATGTTCAATGTTTCGGTGCGGCTGCTGTTCGGCGTCCATCTGCGGGATATCGACTGCGCTTTCAAGCTCTTTCGGGGTGATCTCCTGCGCGGGTTGCCACTGACTGCCCCGGGAGCGTTGATCAACACCGAGATCCAGGCCAAGGCGCGTCGCCAAGGGGCAAGGCTGCAACAGGTCGGTGTGCATCACTACCCCCGCATCGCCGGTGAAGCGACCGGTGGCAGCCTACGAGTCATTTTGCGCGCCGTGGGTGAGACGCTGGCCCTGTGGTGGCGAATGCGAACGTATCGACCTTCTGAGACTGCAAGGCGGCCGAGTCTGCGCGCTGGCCTCGCCTTTCGCTCCCGACGCGCCGGGAGCCAAGTCGGTGATGGCAGGAGATGACCGACCCGGAGGGCTGTCAGCCCGGAGTCGGATCGGCGGGAGCAGGTGTCGCGCGGGACGACCCGGGTCTGGACCTCGACACGATCACCGCCTGCCTCAATGCCGAGTACGGCCTGCGCGTGAGCGCGATCGAGTTTCTTCCCCTCGGCTACGACCTCAGTGCTGCCGTCTACAAGGTCATCGCCGAGGCTGGGCGTGCCTATTTCCTCAAGATCAGGTTCGGACAGGTCCGTGAGTCTGGGCTCCTCGTCCCCTGGGCACTGTCAAACCGCGGCATCCGGACTGTGCTTGCCCCGCTGCAAACGCGATCGTCGGCGCTGTGGGGCTCCTGCGATGGAAGGAGTCTGATTCTCTACCCGTTTATCGCGGGTGAGAACGCGATGGCCGCAGGGATGACCGATGAGCAGTGGCGGGATTTTGGGTCAACCTTGCAAGCCGTTCATTCCAGCGGGCTGGCTGAGGAGTTTCGTGGTCGCCTTCCCGTCGAGACCTTCGCGCTGCCTTCAGGCGCACTAGTCCGGCGTGTTCTCGACCTCACGGACACGATGGAGTTCGAGAACGCGGTCGCGGCGCGGTTCGCAGCCTTCTGGCGGGAGAATGCCGCGCGCATTCGGCAGATCCTCGCTCGCGCGGAGGAGTTGGGGAGGCGGCTTCAGTCCAAGGCGTTCGATCACGTTCTCTGCCACGCGGATATTCACGCCGCCAATATTCTTGTTGGCGATGACGGACAGATTCATCTCATCGACTGGGATGGCCCGCTCATCGCTCCGCGAGAACGAGATCTGCTCTTTGTCGTCGGCTCGGTCATCGCCCGCAGAGTCGAGCCTCGGGAAGAAGAGCTCTTCTTCGCGGGGTACGGGCCGGTCGAGATCGACCCGGAGGCGCTCGTCTATTACCGGTATGAGCGGATCGTCGAAGACCTTGGCGAAATCGGCCGGAGTGTCCTGCTCGACCCGAGCCCAAGCGACCAGATGCGCGTCCAGGAGTTGCAGTTGGCTCAGAGCTTCTTCGCGTGGGGCGGTGACATCGACCACGCCGAGGCGGTCACCCTACCGAATAGGTAGCGAGTCCGCCGGGGCGGCGTTTAGGGTCCCTTATCGAAAGCGGCGTGTAGTCGCGTCTCGAGTTCATCGAACGCCACACCACTGATGAAGATGCGTTTACGCCGATTCGATGCGCCGGATACGATCTCGATCCGAGAACGCGGCACGTCGAGAATGTCGGCCAGGAATCGCAGAAGCGCGGCGTTGGCGGCGCCGTCTACCGGCGGCGCTATGACGCGAATCTGAATTGTGCCGTCGACCAGCTGAGCGATCGAGGATTTACCGGCGCGAGGAACGACGACGACCGAAAGCAGGCTCCCGTGCGGGTGTCTCGACACCGGAGATGCACCACTGGCGCCGGTCGTCACGCGGCGACGAGCGGCTGACGTCTGGCTCGCGCGCGCAGGTCGCGGGCCACGTCGGAGAGGTCGGCGGCTGGTACGACCGGCCGGCCGAGCGCCGTCTCGACCTCCTCGATCGTCATGTCGTCGAGCAGGGTTCCGGTGCGGTGGCTGACCATGCGGTCTGAGATGTAGAGCGGCTCGCTTGTGGCGCGATACGGGAAGGCAGCGAGCAGATCCTGGCCGCTGAGGAGCCCGGAGACATTGATCTCCGAGCCGAGATAGACGTTCTCGACCGCGACCGTATCCAGAACCGCTCCGGTGCGCGCGTTGAAGCGCTCAACCGCCTCGCGCATCGTTGGGGCGATTAATTCGCCGCACGCCACGGTTCCCCGTGAATTGGCCAGACCGTTTGGCTTCGCGCGGCGCAGAAAGCTATCGGCGGCATCGAGAAAGTGTCGGGTGATGCCGATGCCGTCCTCGATCTGCGGGAAGCCCCCATAGTGCCCGGCGTCTGGAACAGGCGTGCCGGTCATCAGGTAGAACTCATC
>JAICRA010000319.1 GCA_025937615.1 Thermomicrobiales bacterium
ACGTGCCTCACTTGCCGCCTCGGTCTGGTCGTCGACATAGAACGTCACGCCGTAGATACTGTTCGCCCCGGCGTTGACCGCCGCGTCGAGCAGCTCGCCTAGCTGGTCGGTTTCGCGCACCGTCACCCGTAACTGGTTGACGATCTCGAACCCGGTGATCAGCGTCGGATCCGCGTTCTCGGAGTAGTCGCGCAGGATATTGACGCTGTAGTAGTCGGTCTGGATATCTTCATCGGCGATCCCCGCCTCCTTCAGCGCCTCGATCATCGCCGTCGCCTGGGTTGTGGCCTGTTCCTGGGCTTCGCCCAATGTCGGCTTGATGACGTCGACGCCAATACTTACCGAGGCGGTATCAGGCGGAACGTTGACCGAGCCGTGACCGCTGACGCTGACCGTCGGCACGCCGAGCGCCATGCCGGAGACGACTGGCGTCGCCATATCTTCCTGCGCCTTCGCGATCCCGCCGCCAACGGTACTCGTCGCCAGCATTCCCGCCAGTGCCAAGGAGACCGCAAGGGTTCCCGCACGTCCCGCCCGCATTCCACGCTGCCGTTCCTGGGGCATGTCCCATCTCCTCTCGGTTCCGATGCTGATCCCCGGTCACCCAGCGGCAACCGGCCGTTCACTCCCCAGTCGCCGGGCTAGCTTCTGGCTCGTCGCAGGCCGCGCACCCAACGCAGACCGACGATCGTGACGACGAGCCAGGCCAGCGCGAAGGCGAGGGCGAGCTGCGCCAGGCGCAGCCGGGAAGGCTGGGCGTCAGTCGCTGCCGGCGCGTCGGCATCGGCTGTCGCCGTCTCGGGACTCCGCGCGAGCCCCGCTTCGGGTGTGGGAACCGCTCGCGTCACGGCCGCCAGCGCCGGACTGGTAGCGACGCTCAGGCCCGTGTTCGCGGTTTCCGCATCCTCCAGCATTTCCTCAGACGCGCTATCGGCGTTTGTGGTTCCTTCAGATGGATTTGATGCCCCTCCGAACGACGGCTCGGAGCTGGAGCTGGCTGGTCCAAGGGCGGCATCGCTGTCACTTGGGGCTTCCAGCGCGGGGGCCGCCGGTGGCGCCGACTCGGGGGCGGGTGCCGCACGGAAATCCAATTGCTGCACTGGCGCCTCATCCGAAAGCCACTCCGCGGGTTGGGGGGGCATGCCCATGAGATCACTGGTGGTCACCAGCAGGAGCAGCACACCGACTACCATCGCCGCCGCCTGCAGCCCCGGGAGCCACGCCGCGGCGCGAGCAGCCTCGGCGCCCGCCACGGCGGAGGCGCCTGACGCCGGGTAGTCGGTCGAGGCGAAAGGCCCAGACCAGGAGTGACCACGTGGCAGACGCCGCCGTGACGCGCGCGCGTGCTCGTGACCGAGGCAAAAGGAACGGCGGGGGGTGTACTGCGGCAGACCCGCGAGTAACACGACCGTGGTCCGAATCTCGAGGACTTCCCGGTGGCATGGGGGGCATTCGCGCAGGTGGAACTCGATGGTTGCCACATCGTCCGGTTCGAGATCCCGATCAACGAACGCGCTGACCGCGTCGATATCGAGGTGTCCGGGGCGGTCCGCCGGGTGGTGATCAGTCATCGTCCGGTTCCGTGCTCGGAGTCATGGGCATCGCTGCCCGGTCTCCCTCGTCTACCTCCTCTAAACGGAGGTAGCGCTCGAACAGTTCCCGCGCCGGAGCGTCGTCCGCCAGTGCCAGCCGGATCCTGGCGCGGGCACGGCTGAGGCGCGACTTGACAGTGCCCAACGCGATTCCCAGCGTCTCGGCCACCTCGTGGTAGTCCAGCCCCTGCACGTCGACCAGCAGCACGACCATCCGCTGGTCCTCGGGCAACGCCGTCAGCGCCCGCTCGAGGTAGATCGACAGCTCGCGACGCAGGGCGAGTGCATCCGGCGACTCCTCACCCGCGCCCCCGGTCGTCCAGATCGGCTCGATCTCCACAACTTCCGCCTCCAACGATCCGGCGGGACGGCGGGCGGACGCGCGCAGCATGTCATAGGATCGGTTGGTGGCAATCTTGTACA
Organism: Thermomicrobiales bacterium; assembly: GCA_025937615.1. The sequence goes on from JAICRA010000319.1 coordinate 2,016, forward strand.
ACCAGGAACGGACCGAGCCGGTCTGAAAGGTGCGTATGTTCTGCCAGGCGCGGATGAACGTGTCCTGGGTAGCATCTTCGGCGAGTCCGACGTCGCGCAGTAAGCGCAGGGCGACGTTGAACACGGGACGCTCGTGCCGCTGCACCAGCAAGTTGAACGCCTCGAGATCGCCCGCCTGCGCGGCTCGGACGAGCGCCTCGTCTTCCCGGGTTTCGGCCGGGGCCGGCAACTCCCCGG
>JAICRA010000021.1 GCA_025937615.1 Thermomicrobiales bacterium
CCTGCCGTTCATGTTTGGGCCGATCGCGTCATCGCCACCGACAACCGGCATGGCAATGCTCGTCCCGATCGCGCTCTCACGCGCGAGCTGGCGGCCCAGGAGGTGCGGCCGCATCTCGACGCCGGTCAGACGGTAGTCTTCACCGGGTTCATCGGCCGCGCCCCCGATGGTTCGACGACGACGCTGGGACGAGGCGGCTCCGACTACAGCGCGACCCTCCTGGGCGCCGCGCTCGACGCCGATGAGGTCCAGATCTGGACGGACGTTCCCGGTGTCCTCTCCGCAGACCCACGGCAAGTGCCCGACGTGCGCGTCGTTTCCGGCATCTCCTATGACGAGGCACAGGAGCTCGCGCATTTTGGCGCCAAGGTCCTCCACCCGCGCACCATCCGGCCTGCCGTCTCGCTTGGGATCCCGGTGCGCATCCTCTCCACATTCCTTCCCAATGAACCGGGGACGCTCGTCACGCGGGATTCGCCCGTGGAGAGCGTCAAAGCCGTCACCGCGCTCAACAACCTGCTGCTGCTGACGATCGATGTCCCCGAGCTGGAGGATCTAGCGGCGGCGTCGGCTGCCATCTTCGGCGCGCTCCACGGCGACCGCATCGAGGTCGTGGCCGCGTCGCAGGCGTCATCCCGCCGCCGCATGACCTACGTCGTCGATGCCAACGGTCACGGCGGCTGCGTCCGTGTGAAGCAGCGGATGGCTGCGGCCCTCGATGCGGCCGAGGTCGATGCCGAAGTCGGCTGTGAAGAGGACGTGGCCCTGGTGGCCGCCGTCGGCGCTGGCGTCGCCGCGGCGCCGCAGACGCTGTCGCAGCTCCTCTCCGTCCTCGGGCGAGCCGGCGTGCCGGTTCTCTCGACGAACCAGCAACACTCGAACGTGGCACTCACCGTCTCCGTACCGGGAAGGGACGCCGCACGCGCCGTGCTTGCCCTGCACGACGCCTTTATCCGACCCCAGCCAGCCAGTTCGCGGTCGCGGCGTCCACGCCGCTCGGACATGCTGGCAGAGAGTCTGCGCGTCGGGTAGACCCAATGTCGGTATCAACGAGGGCTAGCTGAAACGAAATCAGGTAATGCCTGCCCGGGAAGGGGTGACGGCGCAAAGGAGGCGGTTTCGACGTGATTCAGTCCCGATCGAGCTCGAACGGAAAGATCCCGGTCGCCGTGCTCGGCGCTACCGGCAGTGTCGGTCAGCGCTTCGTGCAGCTTCTAGCCGGTCACTCCTGGTTTCAACTTGCTGAAGTGGTGGCGTCAGACCGCTCAGCGGGTCGTTCCTATTGCGAAGCAACTGAGTGGCGATTGAGCGCGGATATGCCCGAGGGTGCGCGCGGGCTCGTCGTCAAAGACTACGACGCGACCCTCGATAGTCCCGTCGTCTTCTCGGCGCTGCCCGGCGAGGTCGCGGGTGAGATCGAGCAGCGAATGGCCCAGGAGGGGCGCGCGCTCTTCTCGAATACCTCGACTCACCGCATGACCCCTGACGTGCCATTGATGATCCCGGAAGTCAACCCGGAGCACGTCGCTGCACTCGACGTGCAACGCCGGAATCGCGGTTGGAGCGGGTTCATCGTCACCAACCCGAACTGCTCGGCGATCCACCTGGTTCTGGCTCTCAAACCACTCCACGATGCCTTCGGCGTCGACGCGCTGGCGGTGACGACGATGCAGGCAGTCTCCGGCGCTGGCTATCCCGGGGTACCGTCGCTCGACATGATCGACAACGTCGTCCCCTTCATCAACACGGAAGAGGAGAAGATGACGGAGGAGACGAAAAAGCTCCTCGGTGGGTTCGACGGCGCATTTCAGCCGGCGTGTATCACGATGTCCGCCCAGTGCAACCGCGTTCCCGTGAGAGATGGCCATACCGAATGCGTCTCGATTCGGTTCAGCACGCCGGCCACGCCTCGAGACGCCGCTCAGGTCATGTCCGAGTTCCGCGCCAGGCCGCAGGAACTGGAGCTGCCAAGCGCTCCGAAGCGCCCGGTGATCGTGCGTGACGAGCCAAATCGCCCGCAGGTGAACATCGACCGCGACGCCGAGAACGGCATGGCGACCACCGTCGGCCGCGTCCGGGACTGCGCGCTGCTCGGGACCAAGTTTGTCTTGCTCGGGCACAACACCATTCGCGGCGCCGCCGGCGCATCCATCCTCAATGCCGAGCTCTTCAAGGTCGAGGGGCTCCTACCCGTCTGACATTACCATCGACAAAGAGATCCTCCGCCCTCACTCCCCGCGTCGATGAGTCGGGGAGTGAGGGCGCACCCCGGGCTGACCGGCGGTAAAGGATCTGCTGTCCCTGGCTCCCCAAAAGTTCAAACTCTTTAAACCCTTCAAACTCTTCAAACTCTTTGAGTTCCAGGATCTCTTTACGACATCCATCCCGCGAGGGACCGAACCGTAGACCAGCTCCCGTCGCCGCAAAGCCTTGACGCTGGACCTCCGGAAGCAATATAGTTCGCTTCATGAATTATTCGGATACAGAAATATCAACATCCCGAACGGATGAAGAGTCGTTGGTCGAGGCCGGCGTCCAACTGATGCCGGTCATCGCCAGAGCCCTCTTCTCGTCTATCGCTGCTCTGGGCACCGCATTTGGCCTGACACCGGCGCAGGTAAAAGTTCTCCTCCAGTTGGGAACGCGCCGGCAGATGACTGTTGGCGAGATCGCCGCCGCTCTCGATTGCTCGATGCCGGCGGCCTCCGAGCTCGTCGATCGTCTCGTAGATGCGGGTCATCTCCTTCGCGCCTCCGATCCGGCCGACCGGAGACGAGTCCTTATCGCCGCCACGCCCGCCTCGCAACAGATCAGCGCCCATCTCCGCGAGCTGCGCGAAGCTCAGGTCCGGTATGCCTTGGATCAGCTGGAGCCCGAAGAACGACCGATCTTCGTCAAGTCGCTCCAGGCGCTGGTTGCCGGACTTGCCGACACAAAGGGGGCTTTGTCCCCCGCGGAGCGTCTTGACGCACTGGCTGAAAGCGTCGATGGCAGCGCCGCCGGTCCGGTCTCGACTGCCGCTTCCACCCCGCCACTCCGCGAGAGTCGGACGCCAAAGGAGCCAATCCGTTCCCGTTCGTTACGAGGCAACAACTAGATGTCCGACGCCAAGTCCCAACCTGGCAGCCACACCGATCAGGGCGGTTCGTTCGGCGGCCAGTCTTCAAGTTCCGGAGAGCGCAACCCCTGGCTCATTCTCATCGTGCTTTGCGGCGCGATCTTCATGCTGCTCCTCGATACGACCATCGTCAACGTCGCCCAGCAGAAGATCAAAGAGGGGCTCAACGCCGATCTCTCACAGATTCAATGGATTCTCGACTCCTACATCCTGGCCTTCGCGGTGCTGATGCTCTCCTTTGGCCGGCTCGGAGATATCTACGGCCGCAAGAAGATGTTCGTCACCGGGATGGTCGTGTTCACCGCGGCCTCGGGGTTGTGCGGCGTATCGGACTGGATCGCGAATCTTGTCGGGATCTCTGGCGCCACCGCGTTGATCGTCGCCCGCGTACTGCAGGGGATTGGCGGCGCCTTGATGATGCCGCAGACACTCTCCCTCATTACGATTGCCTTTCCACCACAGAAGCGTGGCGCCGCCATGGGGGTCTGGGGGTCGGTCGTTGCTCTGGGCGCGGTGCTCGGACCGTTGCTCGGCGGCTACATCGTGACCGATTACCCCTGGGAATGGGTCTTCCTCATCAACATCCCGGTCGGCATCATCGCTGTCCTCGCCACGCTCGCGATCATTCCCGAATCGCGCGATCCATTGGCCTCCGGCAAGCTCGACTGGGGTGGTCTGGTCTTCTCCGCCCTAGCGATCTTCGCCCTGGTCTACGCATTGATCGAAGGTCCCAGGTTCGGCTGGATGAGTCCACAGACGATTGGACTGCTCCTCGTCAGCGCCGCGGTCTTCACCCTCTTCGTCTGGTGGGAACGGCGCGTCGCCGATCCAATGGTCAAGCTCGAGCTCTTCGGCATCCGTAACTTCTGGGTCGCCAACATCATCGGCCTGGCCGTACCGTTCGGCCTTTTCGGGATTTTCTTTCCGATGACCCTCTTCCTCCAGGGTGCGCTCGGCATGTCACCGCTCGAAGCCGGGCTGACCATGATGCCGATGTCGTTGATGCTCATGTTCGTCGCCCCGCTCTCGGGGCGCCTCTCGGACCGCGTCGGCGCACGCTGGATCCTCACCACGGGACTCACGCTGGTATCGGTGGGGATCGTCCTGATCACGAGTAACGTCTCGACAACGACCAACTGGCGAGCGTTACTGCCGGCGCTGCTGATCACCGGCACCGGCATGGGGATGACCTTCGCCCCGATGACCGCGGCCGCAATGTCGCGGGTGCCACCGCGCATCTCCGGCAGCGCCTCCGGTATCCTCAACACCTCCCGCAACGTCGGCCAGCTTCTGGGCATTGCGGTGCTGGGCTCGATCTTGCAGTCACGCTTGGGTCTTCATGCCGGCGCCGAGTTCCGCTCGCTGCCAATTGGAGATGCCGCAGCTCGTGATCAGATTGTCGAGCTGGTGCGCACCGGGCGTGTGGAGGCGATCCCGTCGGCCATCTCGCCGGGAATGCGGGATCAGCTCCCGGTTATTTTCGACTCGATGCGACAGGTGTATGTCCTCAGCATGCACGAGACCTTCTACGTCGGCGCCGTGATCTGCTTCGTTGCTCTCGGATTCTCCTTCCTGATGCAAAATCCCGGTCGGCGCCCGGCGCAGGCTGCGGGTCCGGTCCGAGAGACATCGCCGCGTCCCGTGGCGGCAGACTGACCAGTTTCCCGGCTCAGGCAGGCTCACCAGAGGTGTCATCCTGAGGAACGAAGTATCTCGTTTGATCTCTTGCAGCTCTACGCTGTGGACGAGATTCTTCGCCGGCGCTCACAATGACATCCTTTCTGGGACGCGCTGTGGAAGATCAGAGTACTGGTGAAGATCAGGCTCGACGGTAAGAACGGGCTTGTGACGGGCGCCAGCAGCGGCATCGGTCAGGGCATCGCGGTGGCGCTCGCGGCAGCGGGAGCCAGCGTCGGGATCAACTACCGATCCAACATGGAGGGCGCGGAAGAGACCGCGCGTCGTGTGCGCGAGGCGGGCCAGCGCGCGCTCGTCATGGAAGCGGACGTCGGCGATCCAGAGCAGGTCGCAACGATGTTTCGCCGTTTCGACGCTGAAATGGGACCAATAGACATCCTGGTCGCGAATGCCGGTCATGGCTCATCGTCCAAGCCACTCCATGAGACGTCATGGGACGAATGGGATCGGGTCCTTCGCTCGAATCTGCATGGCGCGTTCCTCTGTGGGCGAGAGGCAGCGCGGCGAATGTTGGCCACAGGCAACGGTGGACGCATCGTTAACATCTCCTCGGTTCACGAAGAAGCCTGCAACGTGCCAGAAGACGGTCCCTATTGTGTAGCCAAGGGCGGTGTCCGTAATCTCACCCGGGCCATGGCACTCGAGCTTGCGCCCTACGGCATTACGGTCAACGACGTGGCTCCCGGGATGATCCTGACGCCGATGAACCAGCGTGCGCTGGAGGATGCCAACTATCGCGCCGACGCCGAGGCGCAGATTCCGGTCCGCCGCGCTGGAACCCCTGCGGATATCGCGGCTATGGTGATCTTCCTCTGCTCTGATCATGCGTCCTACTGCACCGGCGGGACGTATCTCGTAGATGGCGGCTGGATGCTGACCTGGCCGCCAGTTTAGGGAGGGGACAGCCCATGTTCGCCGATCGCAGCCCTAACCGTCGCAGTCTGATCGCGGTCGGCGCTTCCGCGCTCGTCGCCGGCGCTCTCGCGCAAACGGCTCCCGTACGAGCGTTGCAATCCGATCGCCAGCTCCTCGACTTGCTTCTCGGTCAAGAGCAGATCCAGGTTGCTTATTACTCGGCCATCCTCGACGCGTTTGACGACGCGGCATTTTCCGCCGCGGGTCTTCCCCAGGGCGCTCGCGGTGGCATCGAAAGCATCCTTGCAGCTGAGAAAGCGCACGTCGCCGCGCTTCCGCAGCCTGGAGACGGAACGACGCCCGCGCCCGCCGCGCCAGCGGTGACGGACCTGACCGAGGCTCTGCATGAGGCCGCCGAACTGGAGAATCTCGCCGTCGCCACCTATGCGTTCGTGATTCCACTGCTCGACCGGCAACGGCTCCTGCCGACGCTGATCGGCATCCACAGCGTCGAGGCCCGGCAGGCGTCCTGGATCGCAACGCTCCTGGACATGAACCCCTTCCCCGAGGCAATCGACCCCCCGTTGACGTTGGAGCAGTCGGAGGCCGATACCGCCGAGTCAACCAGAGTGCCGTCCGTGGCAGGGACGCCAATCGCCACGGGTGCTGCCGCACCGGTGATCGCGGCGATTGCCGCTGACCTCGGCGTGTCGCCTGAGTCAGTTCAATTGATCACCATGGAATCTCGCGACTGGCCCGACAGCTCGCTTGGCTGTCCGCAACCCGACATGCTCTACGCCCAGGTGGTGACGCCGGGCTATTTGGTGCTGGTGGAGGTTGCAGGCGAGCAGATCGAATACCACACCGACAAGCGAGGCACGGTCGTCCGCTGCCCCTGATCGCCAGATCGCAAACCCGGACTCTAGAGGCGCTGATACTCCTCGAGGTCGAGCACGAATACGGTCGCCGCCGCCGGTGGGATCCCTTCGGCGCTATCAGGTGGCGCCATCCCCGACCGGGCCGTTTGACGGATCAGATCGAGCACGTAATCCACTTGACTCTCGTCCGCACCGATCATGAGGGTGGTGTTGCCTCGCCGCAGGAATCCACCGGTGCTGGCGAGCCGGGTCGTCCGAAAATCCGCCTCGAGCAACGCATCAACGACCGCGTCCGCAACCTCATTCTGGATCACCGCAATGACCAGCTTCTTCATTCGCCCCGCGCCTCTCACAACTGGCGGGAACCGAGATTCGTCGCTGAATCGGTTTCTTCCAGCATCTTCTGTCGACCGCACGCGCCGCGAGTCTCATCGCCGGCATCGCCGGCGATGGTTCCCTCGGGACGCACATACTACCGCGCATCGACAGTATCTTGTTCATCTCCTCGCAACGCCCGTGCCCGGCATGCGTCGAGATACCCCTGCAAGATCACCGCGGCGGCTACGGCATCGACGTCTCCCTTCCGCCGCCGGCGCCACGCTCCGCTCTCCTGCAGGGTTCGTTCCGCGACGGCGGTCGTCAGTCGTTCATCCCAGAGAACGACCCGGATTTCCGGTTCTACTGCGGCGCCGAGCGCCTCCGCAAACTGACGCACGGCCGTGGCCTGCGGACCCTCTCGGCCGGAAAGTCCTGTCGGCAGCCCAATGACAAACCGGTCGACCCCCTTGGCCTTCGCCAGATCTCGTAGCTCTGCCAGATCGCCATCTCGTCGTTGCACGAATGTCAGTGGCGAGGAGATCATCCCCAGCTCATCACCAAGCGCCACACCAACTCGGCGCTCCCCGACATCGAGACCCATGGCCCGACCTGTCCCTTGACTCACTTGGCGATCTCGAACTGAATTCGCCCCGCGTTGTTCGGCATTTCATCGGGCAGCCAGGCGGGATGGTAGCCGACGCTGAAATCAGCGATCTCCGGCCGCCGCGCGAGGATGGCCGCGGCGTCCTCCGCACTCGCTCCCGCCAGCTCGGCCGCCAGCGCCGCGCGCTCTCCGTCATCGAGCTCGGCGATTGCATTGGCCCTCGCCTTCACCTCGAGCCGCACACCGCGATCGCTCTCCTCGGTTTCGGTCGGCCCCTCGAAAACAATCTCCTCCGGTGCCACCACGAACCCCTCCGGCGCGTCCCCATTGAGACGGCCGGCGAGTATCCGCTCGTACTCCGCCCTGGCGGCTGCCCCGTCAAAGCTGAGGACGTCGACAGTCAGCGTCGATCGCAGTGAGATCTCCTCGGCATCTTCACCGGCCTTATGGTCGAACGCATCGTCCTGCCGCGAAATAGTTGCCGAGGAAAGGAGGAGTTCTTCACCTGGCTGATCCCGCGCCAGGACCTCGGCGGCAAGTTCGGGCGCGGCGCTGGCCGCGGCCGTATGGAGCGCATCGAGGTCTTCCTGGGCGACCACGGGGAACTCCTTGTCAGTTCCGCCCGCGGCCGGCTCCATGCGGTTGCTGTAGTAGACCCCGTTCGGTAGGCGGCCGCCGATCTCACCTGTACCGACATTTCCGCCCGATCCTGGCTGCACCGCCTGCACGGTTCCCGTCGCCGCTCCTGGACGCCCCGTGGCGGGATCTGCGGCGGGAACCGTGACCGCCTCGGCAAAGGCGAATTCGACGCCTGTTTCGGTCGCGACGGTCGTACCGGCGTCGACGGTGAGCGGTTCTGCCGATGCGTTCCGTAGTTCGATCGCGCTGCTCGCCGTTCCGTCCGGCTCGACCCGCACCCCGGTGACGGGTGCCGAGCCTTCCCAGATCACCTCGATCTGGCGCTCCTGTGGCGCGAGCGCGAATGCCGCCTGCTCGTCGATCGGTTGCCCATCGCTCGTCACGTCGAACACGACGGCGCCCGCTACCGCCGCCGTCCTGGGAACGATCGTCACGACCGATTGCGGCAAAACGAACCGGATGCCCAGCAGCGCAGCGACGACCAGCGCGACCAGAACCGCTGCGACCGGCAACCAGCGCCGTGGCGGGTTCTCCGATACCGGTTCGCGGTCCGTTTCCGGAATTGGCTCATCGCTGGGTTCTGTCCCCACGCTCTCGTTGCTCGCGCCGTTCTGGCTCGGCCAGTGCGATTCTGGAGAGGGGCGAACAACAGGTGCCGCGCTGGCCGTCTCGCCGGGCCAGTCCTCGTCGCTTACAGCCGGCGGTTCCGTAACGATCTCAGGCGGCTCCACAGCCACCGGCGCGGGAGCGGCCACGAGTCTTGGCCGCGGCATTGGCCGCGCGGGAATTCCCATGCGCTCGGCGAGTTGGAGCCGCAGGGGATCGGCGGTGCGCATCCGCACCGCGATGCGATCTTGGTCGATGGCATCCCTGAGAGTACGGAACTCGCGCGCGGTCAAGAGCAGCGCACTGTCGATCGGGATGACCAGGTCGACCGTGCGCCCACCATGTGCGGCCTCGCGCAGCTGGGCGACGATGTCAGGCAACGTTGCATCGGACGTGACCACGACGGTCGGGTTGAGCTCCGTCATCGCCGCCCTGGGTCACTCCCCGGCCGCCCCACTTACGTTGACGCGCCCCGCTCGACGATGCCGGCCACCGCCGCCAGCGCCGCGTCGAGCTTCGCGGGATCCTTCCCGCCCGCCTCCGCAAGCTCCGCCCGACCACCGCCGCGACCTTCGACGAGAGCGGCGGTCTCGCGCACGATGTCGCCGGCTTTGACCCCCTGGGCCACCAGATCGGGGGTAACCATGGCGAGCAAGCTCGGTCGGCCGTCGATGACCGCCCCCAGCACGACCACGCCGGAGCCCATGCGATCGCGCAACCGGTCTCCCATCTGGCGTAGAGCGTCCTTGCCGTCGACGTCCGCGCGTGCCGCGAGCACCCGACGCCCGTTGACGTCGACCACCCGCTCCAGGAGATCGCCGGCACGAGCCGCCGCCAGCTGGCCACGCAAGCGCTCGGTCTCCCGCTCCAGACCACGGATTCGCTCTTGCAGCACGTCGAGTTGGTCCGGAACCTCCGACCATGTCACGCGCAGCGCGCGAGCGCTCTCCTCCAGGAGCCGTTGCTGGGTCAGTATGCGTTCAACGGCGGCATCGCCGGTGACGGCTTCGATGCGTCGCACGCCAGCCGCCACGCTCCCCTCGGAGACAATGAGGAACGGTCCGATGTCACCGGTGGCCCTGACGTGCGTACCGCCGCACAGCTCCTGTGAGAACCCGGAAATCACGACGACTCGCACGACGTCGCCATACTTCTCACCGAAGAGCGCCATAGCGCCATTTTCGACGGCATCCTGGTATGGCTTGATCTCGGTCGTCACGGGCACGTTGCGGGCGATCTCGTGATTGACGATCGCGACGATTCGCTGGAGTTGGTCGGCATTCACCCCTTCGAGCGAGGTGAAATCGAACCGGAGCCGGTCAGGGGCCACCAACGACCCCGCCTGCCGCGACTCTTCACCGAGCACAGTCCGCAAGGCGCGGTGCAGGAGATGGGTCGCCGTGTGATTGCGGCGGATCGCCGCCCGTCGTTCCGCGTCGATCTCGGCCCGCGCCGGCTCGCCTGATCGCGCGAACCCCTCGGCCACGATGCCCCGGTGAATGTAGACCTCCGGAGTCGGCTTTAAGGTATCGTCGATGTTGATCAGCCCGGTGTCAGTGCGGATCCAGCCGGTGTCCCCGATCTGCCCGCCCGACTCACCGTAAAACGGGGTGCGATCCAGAATCACCTCGACCGCGTCACCCGCTTCCACCTCCTCGACCGGTCCGTCCGCGCCGACGAGTCCGAGGATCCGCGCGTCGGCAGCCGTCGCCTCATAACCGAGAAACTCGGTTGACCCCTGCGCCAGATCGACGTAGACCTCCGCGCGTGACCGTGCCCGATCACGGAAGGCGTCGCCGGCGCCACCCCGGCTGATCTCACGTTGCGCCGCCAGCGCCTCCTCGAATCCGAGCTGGTCGACCTCGAGACCTTGCTCGCGAGCCAGCTCGACGGTCAGGTCGAACGGGAACCCGTACGTGTCGTAAAGTCGGAAGACTTCGCGGCCAGGCAA
>JAICRA010000299.1 GCA_025937615.1 Thermomicrobiales bacterium
CTGATCGCGCTGGTCGCCATCATCATCGGCGGCCCGCTGCTGATCATCGATCTCATGCGGCCGGAGCGGTTCTGGCATATGGTCTGGATGTCGGACGCCGGGGGGCCGATGTTCAAGCCCTACTCGGCCATCTCGCTCGGAATCTGGATCATCCTGCTCTTCGTGATCTTCGTGGTGCTGGCCGTGATTGCCTCCTTTCGTGGAGTCGGAAGCCGGAAGCCGGAAGTCGGGAGTACTGACCAACGTACGACTGAGGACTTACCACCCACGACTGTCTGGGACAAGATCGTCGCCCTCGGTTGCATCCTCACCGGCTCGGCGCTGGCGGGGTACACCGGGCTCGTCCTGACCGACACCAACCGGCCGCTCTGGGGCGACACCGTCTGGATCACTCTCCTCTTCCTCCTCTCCGGCATCTCGGCGGGGGGCGCGGCGATGATCCTCTTCGGCTGGCGCCAGGGGCACCCCGGCACCGTACGCTGGATCGAGCAGATGGAGAGCTACAGTTCCGTGCTGGAGCTGATCGTGCTGGCGGTCATCGCCGCCACCATCTGGAGCGTCGTGCGCGTGGTCTGGAACGGCGCCTGGGGCGCGATCCTGCTCTTTGGCGTCGGCGTCCTCGGCATCGTCACGCCGATCGTCCTCTACGCGCGGCCGCGCGCCCTGGGCACAGCGACCGTTCCCGTTGCGGCGCTCCTGGTGCTGGTCGGTAGCTTCCTGCTCCGCGCGGTGGTCATCCTTTCCTCGGAGGCGATCTGACATGCGCGCGCTGGGTGAGCGCGACCGGCAACGGGCGAGGCGTCTGCGTCTCTGGGGTCTGGCCGCGGCCGCGGCAGTCGTCCTCGGCGGCTGCGCGTCGTCGCCGGAAGCGTCCCGCGTCCCCGGCGAGCCGGGCGCCGATGTGGGCAACCACGGAAACCCAGTGGTCCTCGTTGAGCCGGCGGATCGTGACGAGCGCGTCTATTACGAAATTCCCTTTGAGGAGCAAGGGGCGAGCGAAGATACGTCGCAGTCGTAAGTCGGGAGTCGTAGGTCGTCAGTCGTGAGTTCCCGTCTGTCCAGTTTGAATCCGTCTCGTCGGAATGGCATGCACAGCGCGATGTGCTCAAACCGCGCCAGACCCAATGTCTCCACTCCCGACTCACGACTGACGACTCACGACTCAATCCAATGACCCTTTCCGCGGGCGCGCGCCGTCAGATCGATCTCCTCCTCGCGTCCCAACCGGAAACGGCACCCTGGCTGGGCGTGCTCTCTGCCGTTCTGGAGGAAGCGGCCGGTGACTCTGCCGGTACCCCCTGGGACACCGTCGCCGCGTCAACCGTGCTCCGGGCGGAACGCTCGGCCGGCACACCCGTCCTGGCTGGAGCGCACATCCCCATCGACGCGCCACTCGCCGATCGCTGGGTGCGTCGCGTGCTGGCCCTCGCTGCGGAAGCGGGTCCGGAGGCGATCGGCCTCCGCGTAGCCGCGAGCGACGTCACGCTCGACGCCCGGGCGTTCCTCGAGGCGGCGATCAATGCCGATGGCGACCATCTGGACGCCGTCGCTCGATCGCGGGACATCGATCCCGACGCCCTCGCCGCCGTCGCCGCACTGGCGGTAATGCCGCTCTTGCAGGCGCTGCGCCGTCGCTTCGGTCCTGCGCTCGATCCGCGCTGGGATGAGGGCTGGTGCTCCCTCTGCGGCGGCTGGCCGCATCTCGCCGAGCAACGCGGTCTGGAGCGGACGCGGCGGCTGCGCTGTGCCCGCTGCGGCGGCGACTGGGCGCAACCCGGCGTCCGCTGTCCCTACTGTGGCGTGGTCGGCCACGAGGCACGCGCCTCGCTCGTCTCCGAGCAGGATGGCGAAGCGCGCAAGGTCGAGACCTGCTCCGCCTGCCGCGGCTACCACAAGAGCGTCTCGACCTTGCGCGCCTGGGCCAGCGACGAGGTGGCTCTCACCGACCTGGCGACGGTCGACCTCGACCTGGTCGCGCTCGAGCGGGACTTCGAGCGCCCTGAGCCAAGGCGCCTGGAGCCAGGTGTACGGGTGACAGGCTGATCGCTATCGGCTATCGGCTTTCCTACGACTCCCGACTTCCGACTTCCCGGCTTGCGGCCTCACGCCTTCCGCAGCAACTGAATCCAGGGTGTCTCGGCGCCAATGGTGGTCGGCACACCGTGCCCGGGCATCACCGTCGTCGTCGCCGGCAGCTCGGCGGCGAGGCGGCGCATGGTGTCGTTGGTGACCGCCTGATCGGCGCCCGGGATCTCCGTCGTGCCATGCCCGCCGGGGAAGAGAACGTCGCCGCTGAGGAGAATCTCCTCGCCCGGGGTACTCGCGTTGAACAGCCCGATGTGCGCCGGATCGTGCCCGGGCAGGTGCAGGACGGTGAAAGTGTACCCGCCCAGTGTCACCGTATCGCCCTCGTCGATCGTTCGGCTGACCTCGACCGGTGGGATCTCCACGGGCGGCTCGCCGAAGTTTGCGGCCGGGTTGGCCAGCAGCTCCCGCGCCAGGGGATGCGCCAGCAACGGTACGCCGGTGGCCTCCTGGAGAGCCGTGGCGTCGAGGATA
>JAICRA010000365.1 GCA_025937615.1 Thermomicrobiales bacterium
ATCAACCCCCACACCCGCTTCCAAGCCGAGGTCTACGTGCTGGGCAAGGAGGAGGGGGGCCGCCACACCCCGTTCTTCCCCGGCTACCGGCCGCAGTTCTACATCCGCACCACGGATGTGACCGGCGCGATTACCTTGCCCGAAAACACCGAGATGGTCATGCCCGGCGACAACGTCCAGATGGGGGTGGAGCTGATCGTCCCCGTCGCCATCGAGGAGGGGCTGCGCTTCGCCATCCGCGAGGGCGGGCGCACCGTCGGCGCCGGCGTCGTCACCTCGATTACCGAGTAGGGCACTAGTGGTATCATCCTCGTTTGGCGCCCGCCTTACGGGTGCCAAACGGCGCGCATCTTGAACTAGCGTTGACTAGCGCGGGCTTTTTGAGGACAGACGAGAATGGCAAAAAAGGGTAAGGCCGATCGGATTGTAATCACGCTCGAGTGCACGGAGTGCCGCGAGCGGAACTACACGAGTGAGAAGAACCGTCGTAACGATCCGGCCCGGCTTGAGCTGAAGAAATTCTGCCCTCGCTGCCGCGCGCACCACTTGCATCGCGAGACGCGCTAGTGCTGGGAGACGATTCGCTTCGCGCCGCGACCTAGGGCTGTAGCTCAATTGGTAGAGCAGCGGTCTCCAAAACCGCAGGTTGCAGGTTCGAGTCCTGTCGGCCCTGCCAGGGAGTGGAGCGGAGGAGCGGAGGAAAGGGGGCGTCGCCACGGTGGGACGCCCCCAAAAATGTTTAGTGAACCGAAACCGGGATTCGGCCCGGAGAGGGCGACACGAGATGAGCAGTCAACCCCCGTCAGTCGCCAAACCGCGCGGCGCACCCGCGCCGAGCCGCGCTGAAGCGGCGCGACCACCGAAGCCAACAGTTGAGCGGGAGCGACAGGCAGATTCCGAACGGAGCGCCTATGGCTCCAGGATCGACCAACTCAAGAAACAATGGTTCGACACGGTTGCCGAGCTGAAGAAGGTCACATGGCCCGACAAAGAAACGACGAAGAACTTGACGCTGGTGGTGATTGGCATCTCAGCGGTCCTCGGCGCGGTGTTGGGCGGTCTCGACTGGGTACTGCAGCAATTGTTTGCATTGATCTGATGCACAGCCCGGCGTCCCCTCGTGCGAGGAGGTGACTGATATGTCGCGAATGTCACTTCGTGAGCGACTGATCGCGAAGCGTACCAATGAGGCCGGAGAGGCCAGCCAGCCGCTCGAAGGTCAGTGGTATGTCCTGCATACCTATTCCGGGTACGAAAACAAAGTCAAGAAGTCGATTGAGACCCGCATAGAGGCACTCGATCTGACTGATCGAGTCTACGAGATCGTCGTTCCCACGCAGGATGAAATCGAGATTCGCTCCGGGCAACGGCACACCGTGCAGAAGAAAGTGTTCCCCGGCTATGTGCTCGTGCGGATGGAGATGGATGACGACACCTGGTATGCCCTGCGCAACACTCCAGGTGTGACGGGCTTCGTCAACATCAACAATGTGCCGGTTCCTCTGCCGGAATCAGAGGTGCAAAGCATCATCAAGGGCATGACCGCCGAGGCGCCGCGGGTCAAGATCTCGTTCCAGGTTGGCGATACGGTACGCATCACCGACGGTCCGTTCGCCGACTTCCGGGGAGAAATTGACGAGATCAGCCAGGAAAAGGGCAAGATCCGCGTGCTCGTCTCGTTCTTCGGACGGGAGACGCCGGTGGAGCTCGATTTTCTACAGGCCGAGCGGGAATCGTAAGGGCG
>JAICRA010000175.1 GCA_025937615.1 Thermomicrobiales bacterium
CTTCAGCCGCTGCGAGGGGATCGTACCCGCGCCTGAGCCGTCCCACGCCATTCGTGTCGCCATTGACGAGGCGCTGCAGGCCAGGGAAGCGGGTGAGGCACGAACGATCCTCTTCAATCTCTGTGGACATGGCTTCTTCGATCTGGCGGCGTACGACAGCTACCTTTCCGGATCGATGCAGGATTACGAGCATCCGCAGTCGGAGATCGAAGCGGCGCTGGCTGGGCTACCGAGCGTCGCTGAGTAAGCTAGGCGGTCACCGACTGCATAGCAACCGCGTGGCCCCGATCGTGTCAGATCGCGCTCGATCGTTCAGCGGGGGTATAGTCGCCAACGTAACGCGGCCGCTCCCGCATCCGCGACAAAGGGAATGCCTTGGAACCAGTTCTCGTAGCCGCGATCGGCCTCGTTGTGCTCCTTGGGGGGACTGCTGTGGCTCTAACCCGGCAGGGCGTGCTGCCCTGGAATCCCCCTGCCCTGAGGATATCCGGTAGTGGAGCGAGCGCGGCTGAACGCGAGCTCGACAGCCCTGGAGGGCGAAATCTGCCGTCAGACGTAATGATTGATCCACCCGGGGCCGGCCCAGCGCCCGCGCCGCGGCCGGCGGCGATGGATCTCAGGTCGTCGCGACCGGCGGCTGGCCATCCGGGAATGCCGGAGACCCCTCGCCTCGACCTCGTGCCCAGCCCGGTGGAGACGCTCGCGGCGCGGCTCGACCGGTACGAGGAGCGCCTCGATCAGATTGCTCGGGCAGTCGATCGGCATGCGGCGGAGATTGGACAGGAGTTGCGGCGAGCCCGGTCCGAGCGTGCCCAACAGGCCGAGGCAGATGATGCACGTCGCGACGTCGCTCTGGAACGTTTGCGGGCGGATCTCCTGGCAACGGTGACGAGCGTGACCGCGGACGGAAGCTCCCGATCGGGAACTCGCCGGCGTGAAGTCAGCGCGGACTTGTACGCCCGGCTGGCTCGGCTGGAAGCGGCAATGGCCGCAGTGACGAATCCGATCCTGCTACCCGGTGAGGCGTACTCACCGCCGATTGAGTTTCTTCCTGAGGCTCTCGTTTGGGAGAACTGGAACGAGGTGGGAGAGCGCGCATTTTCGCTCGCCGACGCCTTCAGTGCGCAGCGCCTCCACCTTTCGGAGGAGACCCGCAGTGAGATCGAGGTCTTCGTGACGACCCTGCGCACCTTACTGACGCGCTCGGTCTATCCGAACCTTCAACTTGAACCGGATGCCGCGCAGCAGGCCGCTCTTCGCTCTGCCCTCGAGGAGATCGCGGCCGAGTTTCCAAAAGTTCGCCAGAAGCTAGAGTGGGAATACCGAGAGGGTCACAGGATCTAGACGCTCGGACTCCCACTGTCGGTTGCTTGGGTTTCAGGTTTGGCGCCCTCGTCCCGGGCTTTGCCGCCTCCGCCATCGCGTCCGCTGGCCGTGTTTCGCTTGGTCGGTTCTTCTTGTCGAGGGGTGTCGCGTGCGGGTCTTCCGCCGCGATCCTGCGTGCCGTTCTCCGTCCCACCACCGCTGGCATCGTTGCCGGGTTCCCGGTTTCCGCGCCGGTCCCTCGTGCCAGAATTATTCCGGCTATCAGCGTTCCCGCCCTCACGCACGCCGGTGGCGTCTTCTGACGTGTTGCGTTCCCTGGTTCGTTCTCGCCCGCGTGGTCGATTTCGGTCATTTGTCGTGTCGCTCGTCGATCCGTCTATTGCCGAATCGGACGCCGCTCCGTCCCGGGGTTGCTTCTTGCCTGGTCGCTTGGCATCATTCGCCGCGGGATCTTCGCTCGCCGCGCCGCGCTCGTCACGCTTCGGATTGCCTCGTCGCTCGGATCTTCCGCCACGCTGACTCTTCTCCGGTGGAGACTCGGGCACCTCTTCCTTGACCGCCGGCGGTGGTGGGGCGGGATCGGCGGATTCTGGCTGTCCGGCAGTCGTCCCGGGTGGCAGTCTCAGCCGCGCTTTCGGCATGCGGCTGACATAACCCTCCAATCCGGGTTCGTCTGGGAGCCAGCGCAACGGATCGATGTGTTCGCCCGTGTCGAGATCGGTCACCGAAAAGTGAAGGTGAGGACCGGTCGAGAACCCAACGTTGCCTACCTCACCGATCGGATCGCCCGCGTGGACGTAGTCGCCCTCCTCAACGTAGCTGGCGACCCAATGCAGGTAGTCGGTGGCATACCTTTCATTTCGTCCATCATGCTGAATGATGATCCGTGTATTGGCGTCCGCCGTGGGTCGGTCATAGTCAGCCAGGGTCACCCAACCCGATGCGGCCGCGTAGAAGGGAGTGCCCTCCGGCGCAGCCAGATCGATACCGGTGTGGATCACCGGCGTGTCGGCGGGGCATCCGTCACCGGGGAAGTAGAGATTGCCTAGTTGGGGCACGCACCCGAAATGCTGGGTGAACGTGTAGCTCTCGGCCGGCATAGGCCAGATACGAATATAACGCTGAGCACGGTCCAGCTTCCGTTTCGTCGCCGGCTCATGTTGTTTTCGGACCGCCCGTCGCCGGGATCGTGCTCATCGTTCTCCTGCGTGTCAGCTGACTCGGTCGTTTCCTGCGGTTGATCCGCGCCCTGCCCTTCCTGCTGTTCGAGCTGGACTGGAGCTTCCACTCCACGCAGACGGACGCTCCCGTCATCGCCATTGTCACGATTCAGGGGAGCGACGTCCGAGACGAGTTGATCCTGGGTGTCGCGGATCGGAGGCGTTTCGGCCTCGGGGGGCCTTTCAGTGTCCGTTCCCGAGTCCGGGGTGATATCAGAGGATTTCGTCGCCTCTTGAATGGCTTCCGGGGGAGCCGCGGCGGTTGGCGCCAGTACGAGTGGCGACAACGTAAGGACCAGCGACACGGATAGTGCCACAGCGCCGAAGAGCCACCGCAGCGCATTCATTCGCTTGAGTGGGGAACCGACATTTCGTTGCCGCACCCTCGCCTCTCCGCGGAATGACATCATGGTCCACTGCGGGAAGGGCTCCCGGCCGGCTGGGTGATGGCGGGTTTTCGCTTCACCGGTGCCAGTACATTACCACTTTCAGGTTGACGTTGACACCACCCATCAGTGCCGTCAGACACCGCCAGCGTGCTACGATTTACCCGAGAAAAGCCACGCGGGTCTGACCACCAGACCGCGTCGCGGCGCTAGAGCGGCAGGGCGAGACCATGATCGATCCGCCGTAGCGCTATTTGACCAGCGGGAGCAAAGAATGACCGGGTCTAACGGCAGCACGGCCGTTTCCGACCAACCCGTCCTGCCGAAACCCGAGGGTCTGGAGGGTGTGGTTGCCGCGTCGACCGCATTGAGCCATGTCTTTGGTGAGGAAGGCAAACTCGTCTACCGTGGCTACGACATCCACGAGCTGGCCGGCCGGGCGTCATTTGAGGAAGTCGCGTTCCTCCTCTGGAAAGGCCGCCTGCCATCACGGGACGAGCTGACTCAGCTGCTGCGGACCTTGGGCGAGCAGCGACCCCTGCCGCCACATGTGATCGACGTTATTCGTGATCTCCCCGCCGCAGCCGCCCCGATGGATGCCCTCCGCACCGGTGTTTCCGCTCTCGGCGCCATCGCTGGCGAGCAGTTCGACGACGTTCCCGACCTCGACGAAGCGATTGCCCTGACCGCGAAGTTCCCCGGCATCCTGGCGGCATTCTTCCGCCTGCGGCAGGGGTTGCAGCCGGTGACGCCGAGGATCGAGCACAACACTGCGCAAAGCTATCTCTACCAACTCTTCGACCGCGAGCCGGAGGAAAAACACTGGCGGCCACTTGAGGTCTACCTGACCCTCCTCGCTGACCACGGTATGAACGCTTCGACCTTCACCGCTCGCGTCATCGCATCGACCGGATCCGATCTCTGTTCAGCGGTCACCGGCGCTATCGGCGCCTTGAAGGGTCCGCTGCACGGGGGGGCCCCATCCAAAGTGCTCGATATGTTGGAGGCGATCGGGTCCGCCGAGAATGTCGATCGATGGTTGACGGAGGCACTCGATCGCGGCGACCGCCTCATGGGTTTTGGACATCGCGTTTACAAGGCCGAGGACCCCCGCGCGGAGATCCTGCGCGGGATGGCAGCCGAGGCCAGCACGCCCGAGTTCTTCGAGTTGTCGCGCCGCACTGAAGAACGGGCGCTCGCGATGCTCCACGAGCGGAAACCAAGTCGTCGCC
>JAICRA010000123.1 GCA_025937615.1 Thermomicrobiales bacterium
CCAGGACGAGGGGGCCCGAGCACCTCCTCAGCAATCGCATGACCCCGCGCCCAAGTCACGGGGTCGCCGTCCTGCAGCTGGCTCCACAGCCCAATCGGAACACCGAGCTTGCGTGCCCGGTCTGGTAAGAAAGCCCTGCCACGGTTGAGATCAACTCGATAGGCGAGTACAGGCAGTGCGTGATCTCCCGGTTCGCAGGAACCGATCAGTGATCCAGGTAGCGAAATACGTTCGCCACCGAGCAATTCCGTCACGCGAACCTCATAGGGCAATACCGGGGCGATCACGCGGAGCGCCCGCAGGACCTCGGCAGTACCCGCCGGTCCGAATATGTCGATTGGCTCCGTTCGACCTGAATTAGCGACAGCATGCAGGAGTCCTGGGAGTCCCGCGATGTGGTCCGCATGGGCATGCGATATGCAGACTGCCGCGAGGCGCCGGAATCCCCAACCCGACTTTCGCCAGGCAATTTGCGTCCCCTCGCCACAATCGAAGAGAGTCAGATGCCCATTTACCCGGATGAGAAGACTGGAGAGCCAGCGGCCAGGCAGCGGCATCATGCCGCCCGTCCCCAGCAACATGGCATCGATCATTGAAGGTGGCTGGGCAGGTCTAACGATCGCATGATTCAAGCATAGCGGCCACAAATCGCTTGGCTCGAGAGGGGACCGGCGAGGTTGCCCGAGCTCGCAGCCATCAGTAGACTGGCTGCGCCCCGCTCAACAGAGATCAGGCTCCATGCAGCGCATTGCAGCCCGACCGGTAATTAGGTTTCAGATCCTCCTGCCGCTACCGCCTGGAGTGAATAACCAGTACGTGAGCGTGGGCCGGCGGAGGGTCCTCAGCGCGCCGGCAAAAACCTTCAACCGTGATGTCGCCAAGTTGATCGCGGCGCAGCGAACCAGTGGCCAACTCTCGCCGGTGACCGAGCAGGCGTTAGCGAGTTCGCTCCTCGGCATATACCTCGTGTATTTTTTTGAGACGCCGCACCGAAGGGACCTCGACGGCGGCCTGAAAATCTGCTTGGACGCCCTTGCTCGGACAATCGGCTTCGACGACCGCGCGGTCGTCGATCTCCACCTCTCGAAGAAGATCGACCCCCTTCGCCCGCGAGTTGAAGTCGACATCGAGACGATCCCGGAGTGGGAGTTCGATCAGACCTATCTCTATCTCGGTCACCAAGGCCCGGACATCTAACCCGCCGGAGTTTGGTTTCAGAACCGCGAAAAGCGGTCAGGAGCGTCGATGAAGGCTTCAGCACTTCCTACGATCACCGGAACCGGGGATGAGGGAAGCATCGACCATCGCTTCGACACAATCGTAGTGCTCGATTTCGGCAGTCAGTACAGCCAACTGATTGCCCGCCGCGTTCGTGAAGCGGGGGTCTACAGCATCCTCCTGCCGTGGGATACGAGCTGGGAGGAGATTGCGCGCTTGCAGCCGAAGGGCATCATTCTGTCCGGTGGACCGGCAAGTGTCTATGACGAGGGAGCCCCCTCGCTGCCGACCTGGGTCCTGCGCGTGGACGCCCCTGTACTCGGCATCTGTTACGGCATGCAGCTGATCGCTCGCGCGCTCGACGGAGGTGTTGAGCCAGCCGCTCGTCGTGAATACGGCCCGGCGACGATTGAGGTGACCCAACAGTCCCCTCTCTTCCGAAACCTGCCCCCTTCGCTCGATGTCTGGATGAGCCACGGTGATCACGTCACGCGGCTCCCGACCGGCTACGTTGGGATAGCCCGCACGAACAATGCTCCGATTGCCGGTATGACTGACGGCCGGCGTTTTGGCATCCAATTCCATCCGGAGGTGGTGCACACCCCGCTTGGCCGAGACCTGTTGCGCAATTTCCTCGTCGACGTCTGCAATTGTCGAACAGACTGGACCGCCGAGCACTTCATCGACAGTGCCATCCGGCAGATCCGGGAGAGGGTTGGAGACGGTCGGGTGCTGCTCGGTCTCAGTGGGGGCGTGGACTCATCCGTCGCGGCTGCCCTCATTCACCGCGCAATCGGCGATCGCTTGACCCCGGTCTTCGTCGACAACGGCCTGCTGCGTCTCGGGGAGGCCGACCTCGTGCGCGACGTCTTCGGCCGCGCTTTCGGCATGAATCTCATCTTTGTCGACGCGAGCGAGCGATTTCTCAACCGTCTGGAGGGCGTCGTCGACCCTGAGGAGAAACGAAGGATCGTCGGCGATGAGTTCATCCGGACCTTCGAGGCGCAGGCGGCTCTCCACGGACCATTCGATTTTCTGGCACAGGGCACGCTCTATCCGGATGTCATCGAAAGCACCGCGCCGGATACCAAGTCCGCGGTCAAGATCAAGACCCATCACAACGTCGGCGGTCTACCCACCGACCTCACGTTTTCCCTCGTCGAGCCATTACGCTATCTCTTCAAGGACGAAGTTCGCGATGTCGGCCGCGCTCTCGGTCTGCCTGCCGAAATCGTCCAACGCCAACCTTTCCCGGGTCCGGGCCTCGCCGTTCGCATCATCGGCCAGGTCACGAAGGAAGATCTCGATTTGCTGCGTTGCGCTGACGCGGTGGTGCGCGAAGAGGTCGACCTCTTGGGCGGCACTATGGAGGTCTGGCAATATTTCGCCGTCCTCTTACCCATTCGCACAGTTGGCGTCATGGGAGACTACCGAACATACGGACGCGTATGTGCAGTCAGAGCGGTCACGTCGGAAGACGCGATGACCGCCGACTGGGCACGACTCCCTCATGAAGTACTGGCACGCATCAGCAATCGCATCGTGAACGAGGTGCACGGTATCACCCGCGTGGTCTATGACATCTCTTCGAAGCCGCCAGCAACGATCGAATGGGAATAGGGACCGGCGTCGCACGGACGGTTGGACCGCTACTGGTACCATGGAGCCAGTGATTCGACCGGAGCGGCATTGGATCGACGAGCGTGAACCGGCCGCCCCGGAGTAAAGAGGATATCGATGACGGACGCTGCTCCTCAGGTCACCGTTTACACCACCAACACCTGACCATGGTGCGATAGAGCTAAGGAGTTCCTTAGCCGAAACAAAGTCCCCTTCGTTGAAAAGGACGTCGCCAAGGACTACCAGGCGGCGATGGAGATGATTCGCATCAGTGGTCAACAAGGCGTGCCAGTCACTGTCGCCAATGGCGACGTCATTCTGGGATTCGACCAGCGGAAATTCGCGAAGCTAGCGGAAAAGTTCGCGGGTCCGAAGCGGCCCCCGCTCGGGATTCTGGCCGCGGATGCCGAAGAGTATCTGGCCAAGCATCCGGAGAAAGCGGAGAAGGTACCCGCCGGAACAAAAGGCGTCTATGTCGGCAATGTCCGACCGAAGACCGTCGCTGCCCGGGGAGGTCTCAAGCCTGGAGACATCATCACTAGCTTCGCCGGGAAACGGGTGCGGACGATGACCGCGCTCGACCAGATGGTTGAGACCCTCAAGGCCGGAGACCAAGCGACCGCAAAGTACATCCGGGACGGGGAAAATCAGTCGATTGTCCTTCAGTTCTAGCCGTGCCCCCGAGCATTCGCGCCTGGCTTGGTTACCGCATAGGGCTGGCGTGATATGGAGTCTCTCAGCAACCTCGAAGCCATTCAGCGCCTGGCGCTAGCCATGGTCGTCGGCGCTCTGCTTGGGATCGAGCGTGAGCGCCTCGACCGGCCGGCGGGCTTGCGGACCTACATGTTAGTGGTCGAAGGCGCGTGCCTCTTCATGATCTGCGCCATCCTCCTTGCGGAGCAGGTTGCCATAGCCGGAGGCGTCTCGGATCCCGGTCGCATTGCGTCCACGGTCGTCCAGGGCATCGGATTCATCGCCGCTGGTGTGATTCTCACCACTGGCAAACAAGTCATCGGACTGACGACCGCCGCTGGTCTCTGGGTCGCGACCGCGCTGGGGCTGCTGATTGGCGCGGGTTTCTATGTCGTCGCTGTCATTGCCACGGTCGCAACCATCGTTGCCCTGGTCACGCTCAGGCAGCTCGAGCTCCGTTTTCTGGGCAGCAAGTCAGGCGGCGGCACCGATTCTTCCGAGTAACGCTGCCGGTACGCGACTCGCGGCTAGCGGCGAAGCCAGTCTTCTTCCAGGGTCCGCAATCGATGTGAATCGATCTTCGAATAGTCGTAGTCACCGGCGGCGGCTCGCTGGCGAAATGCTTCATAGAGACAGACAGCGCAGGCGACTGAGACATTCAAGCTCTCTACCATCCCCGCCATGGGGATCTGCAGTGCCCCATCGGCAGTGTCCCGAGCCTCAGTGGAGACCCCCCGCATCTCGTTGCCGAGGACCAGCGCAACTGGCTGCCTGAGATCCCAGTCATAGAGGGGGCGAGAATCGGGTCCGATGCTTGTGACCAGAATGGAGAAACCTTCCGCTCTCAATCGCGTGAAACATTCGGCAAGTGAATCGTGGCGCTGGACTTCCACCCACTTTGCCCCGCTGGCCGAGGTCTGCCTTGCAAACGCCCCTGCTGGTGGCTCTTCCATCGTGTATACGGCGTGTGCCCGCAGCACGCCAACCCCGTCGCAGGAGCGGAGAATGGCACTGACGTTATGCGGGTCGTGCACGTTTTCCAGGACAACCGTCAGATCTGGCTGACGTCGCGCCAGCACGGACCGGATGCGCGCTTGACGTCGCTCGGTCCGCGGCCACCGTCGAGATTTGAGCGGCTGCGTCCTGGATAGCGCTTGCCGGTCAGCGGCCTCGGGTGCATTCACTTTCCTTTGGCCCTCCGGTGGCGGCGCGGTGATTCATGTTTCGCTCCCTGTCGGCTGCCGGTGATTACAATTCGCCAGAAGTTCCCAGGCAAGTCCATCTGACACGGGAGCCACTCATCGGTGTAGCCGACCTTACGCAGGGTTTCGATCTCTTCCCCGCCGGCCTCTCCTTTGTCATACCGGTGCTCTTCGCCACACAGCGGGCACCGAGCAACCACCACTACTCGTCCCCGTTCCGTCCTTATCTGGCCCCGCCCCCGCGACAGACTCATGGCCACCCTCGTCGCACAGTCGCTGGCTTACCGCCACTGGCAAGACTACGAACCCGATGCAACCAGGGCAAGCCTCGCGTATCTTGGGCAAGAATCGCGTCATCTTCGATAGGCCTCCCGGCTCTGGACAAACAACGCAAGGTCCCGTCGACAGGTTGTTTCAGTCGAGCAACTCCATGAGCCAGTGCCCGGATGCGTACGTACGCGCGAAATTTGGGCCTGGGGAACCGGCAGTCGTGATAAACTGGTCAAGTGCCCTGCGTTCAGTGGTGCCGGCAAGCAAACGGCTAGAGCAAACTCTTCGTTTGCAGCCAGGGACAGAGCTACCCCCTGGTCTCCACGCGGTTAATAGTTGTGACTTGTATCGTCGGTGTCGCGATCGAGAGGATCGGGCAAGAGGGAAGATACCGTGCTGAATCCTCGGCCGAAGATTGCGAATGTACTTGGGTCTCGAGCCGGAATACGCTCCCGGACA
>JAICRA010000151.1 GCA_025937615.1 Thermomicrobiales bacterium
AGATCGACGAACTCCTCGGTCCGCGACCGCAGCTCGGGCAAGATGACGTCGACGAGGCGTCTCGCGGTCTCGGGAGGGATTGCGTAGCCCTGCCGCCAGCTGACCATGCGCTCGGCGATAGGGCCGGTGCCGGGTAGCAGGGTGTCCAGATCGCTGATAGCCGCGTCGTAGACTCCCTCCGGTGTCGCTACTGGCTCGACGTCGAAGAGGAGCCGTACCTCGTCGCGGTACGGGATTTCCTCCCCAGCTACGCGCCGGGCGGTGGTCAGCATGGCCTCGACCTGCTTAGTCAGATACCCCTTGCGACCCTCGGTCGCGTCCAGCGATGGAATCCTTGCCCGGAGCGCACGTGCCATGGTGACGAGTGACTGCGGCGTTGGGGGGGCGCCCGCAGGGTCATCGGGATCGAGCGCGGCGCGGGTGTCTTCCGGACCGAGATACGCGTCGACGAAGCCGGGGATATGGCGTTCGATGGCGAATGAGAGGCGCGCGTACTCGCGACCAAACGCATCCAGCTCCGGTTTCTCTGTCACG
The DNA here is from genome assembly GCA_025937615.1 of Thermomicrobiales bacterium. The sequence continues at coordinate 535 of JAICRA010000151.1, forward strand.
AGCCTATCCCTTCCCGCTGCCGTGGTCTCCTGCGCCACCCAATGGCGGTAGTGTGACCCCAGAGGGCGTGACCGGGAAAGGCGCGCCTGATTCCCGGCTCAGGAATCCCATACCTGTGGATGCACCTCCTTCGCGGCAGGGCATCAGAGGAATTGGTGGAGCGGCTACCGTGGAATCCGTGGAAACCCAGGAGATCATTTTCGTCATCAGCGAAGTCATCGACTTCGCGGGAGTCGCCATCATCGCGCTCGGCGCACTAATGGGTGTCATCCTCTGTGCTCGGGACCTGCTGCGACAGGAGCGGACAGTCGATGCCTACGACCGCCTGCGCACCTTCCTGGGCCGCTCGCTCCTGCTCGGACTCGAGTTCCTGGTGGCCGGCGACATCATCAAGACGGTCGCGATCGAGCCGACGTTCGACAGTGTGGTCGTCCTGGCGATCATCGTCCTCGTGCGAACGGTGTTGAGCCTGAGCATCGACGTCGAGATCGACGGGCGCTGGCCTTGGGAAGCGGCGCGTCAAGGTGCGGCTGAGGTGGCGTCGACCAGGACGTCAGATAGCCGGCGCCGCAGCCGAGAGCGCCAAGAAGAGTGAGGGCGGCTTCGGGGCCGCCCTCACGTTTTGCATCAGGTGTCTTGCGGTCGTGACCGCAGCCTAATACGTCTCCAGGTAGCGATCGCGCTCCCACTGCGAAACGTGCTTGCGGAAGTCGTCCCATTCTGCCTGTTGCGCGCTGGTGAGGCGCTCGAAGACGTGATCGCCGAGTGCTTCCCGGATCAACGGATCGGCCTTCATCTCGGCTACGGCCTCGCCCAACGTCGAAGGAAGCGTCGGGATATTGCGCCGTTCCAGATCCTCGTCCGTGAAGTGGTAGAGGTTCTCCTCGACCGGCTCGGACAGTGCCAGCTCCCGCTCGATTCCATCCATACCGGCCGCGAGCATCACCGCGAAGGCGAGGTAGGGATTGCAGGAGGGGTCCGGGCAGCGTAGCTCGACGCGGGTGGCCGCAGTGTGTCCACCGCGAATGGCCGGCACGCGGACCAGAGCCGAGCGGTTGGTACGTGCCCAGGAGACATAGACCGGGGCCTCGAAGCCGGGAACCAGGCGGCGATACGAGTTGACCAGCGGCGAGAGCACGCCGGACATGCCGCGAGCGTGGGTCAGCAGCCCGGCGATGAAGTGCCTGGCGGTTTTCGACAGACCATAGGCATCGTCCTCGTCGACGAAGGCATTGCCCTTCTTGTCGACGAAGCCCAGACTCATGTGGACGTGCATCCCGGAGCCGTTGATCCCCTCGATCGGCTTGGGCATGAACGTGGCATGCAGCCCGTGCTGCTGGGCGGTCGCCTTGAGCACCGACTTGAAGGTGGTGGCCCGGTCGGCGGTGAGAATGGCGTCGCCGTACTCGAAGTCAATCTCGTGCTGGCCGATGGCGACCTCGTGATGGCTGGCCTCGACGTCGATCCCCATGTCTGCCAGGGCCTTCACCATGTCCTTGCGGACGGTGTAGGCCAGATCGCTGGAGTAGTCGAAATACCCCGCGCGGTCGTGCGGCAGCGGTGAGATCTCGTCCCCGTCCTTCTCGAAGAGGAAGAACTCCAGCTCGGGGCCGGTCTTGAACGTATAGCCAAGCTCGGCCAGTCGTTCCAGCTGGCGCAGAAGGACGCCACGCGGGTCACCGGGGAATGGAGTTCCATCCGGGTTGTGGACCCAGCAGATGACGCGGGCCGTGGTGTGCTCGCCCCGAGTCCACGGAATGACTGCATAGGTTGACAGGTCCGCTGTAAGGAACATGTCCGATTCGGCAATACGCGTGAATCCGGCGATCGAAGAGCCGTCGATCCACTGCCCGCCGTCGATGACGTGCTCGAAAATCGACGACGGGATGGTCACGCTCTTGACGTGCCCCATGACATCGGTGAACTGCAGGTCGATGAACTCGACCCCCTCCTCCTGCACTCGGCTGAGAACTTCTCGTTTGTTCGGGCTGTCCCCGAGGATCTGCTTGTGCAGCTTTGAGGCGCCAATCGGCTCAGCAACCGCCGCTACCATCGATTCAACCTTCCTTCCACCACGCCACTTACCCGGCCGAAAGGACCGGAACGCCCCGGGCAGATTGCGCCCACCCGCCATCCGAAACAGTCTAGAGATGCCGGCCGAGCGCGTCATCGTGCAGCGTGAACGGCTTTCCGGCGATGTTTGGTGCATTTTGCACAAAACGGCGAGAACAGTCTTGGCGCTAGTACGATAAGCGCCGATTTGGTGTCGCGCGAAACCTACACGGGGTCCGCTTCGTAAACAGGAGCAGAGTTTGCGTCGGATCGTCCGGTGTGCCAGTGTGCGATCCGTCTGCCGCGCATCAGGGGAGACCGGCTCGCCAGTCGAGCCGGAGGGGAGATGAGGGATGAAGCAGCCACATGCTATCGCCGCAGTCGCGGCGGCCGCTTTAGCGGTGTCGCTCTGGGTGGGAACCGTTTCCGCCCAATCGGAGTCGGCGACCGCGGAGGACGGGAAGTCCGCATCTGACGCACCGGCCGAGACGGTCTCGGCACCTGACGTGCCGCTCGGTGCCAATCTGACGCCATCCCTCGGGGCACTGCCTCTCGGTCCGGGCATCATCTTCGGCTCGGGATCGGGACAGCCGGGATCATCGAGTGTCTCGATGGCCCCCGGCACGCTAACCGCGGGAGTCGCGAACGAGGGCGTCAACGCAGTCCGGGCACCCGAGGCTGAACCCGCCCCGGCGCCCGTCGCCGAGACCGCTCCCGAACCCGTTGCCGACACTGCGCCGGCCGAGACGGTTGACGCGGTAGCGGCCGACGCCGCGGTGGCAACCGCGACTGACGAGGATGCCGACAATTACGCCGATTCCCTGGAAGCGGAGGTCGGGCTCGATCCGAGCAATCCTGATACTGACGCCGACGGCGCCGCTGATGGCGACGAGATTACCCTTTACGGCACTAACCCCACGCTCGCCGATACCGATGGCGATGGCGCCCTCGACGGCGAGGAACTCTTCGGCAGCTTCACCGATCCGTTGATGTGGGACGACTTCACCGCGGCGACCGGTGACGCCGCTGCACAGACTGCGGAGTAGACCTGGTAAGAATCCCCATTGTTTGAACCACCCGCGACCCTCTTCCGCTTTGCTATCCTCTGATTGGCGACTGCGAGGAGGGAAGAATGTCTGCCACGATGTCCCCTGGTTTGCAGAACCTGTTGCGCGAGCCGGCGTTTTGTCAGATCGCGTCGCTCATGCCTGACGGCTCCCCACAGATCACTCAGGTCTGGGTCGACACTGATGGCGAGCACATCCTGGTCAACACGGCCGAGGGGCGGCAGAAGGTACGCAACGTCCGGCGTGATCCGCGGGTGGCCGTCAACGTTGTCGATCCCGCCAATGCCTGGCGCCTGGCCACCATTCGCGGTCGCGTCGTGGATATCACCACCGAGGGGGCGGATGCGCTGATCGATCGGCTGGCGCAGAAATACCTCGGTGTGGACAGCTATCCCTTCCGCACGCCGGAAGAGACCCGCATCACCTTGAAGATTGCCCCCGAGCGCATCAGCGAGATCGGCCTGGAGCAGGAGATCGCGTAACGGGCCGGCAACGGGTTGAACATAAAAGGGTGCTGGTATCAGGACCTCGCTTTCATGAGCCGGGAAGCGGGGTCTTTTCGTTGCGTGCGACAGGGCTCCCGCCGGTGGCACACAATGCGACAGCAAACCAGAGACACGAGGAGAAGGCATGAAGATCATCGGGGTGCGCGGCTATCCGGTCAAAGTCGGACACCGGAATCAGTTTGTCGTCACGATCGAGACGGACGAAGGGGTCACCGGCGTTGGCGAAGGGGGAATCTCGGGCCGGGAGCTCGCTATG
>JAICRA010000367.1 GCA_025937615.1 Thermomicrobiales bacterium
CCTGTCCCATCTCAACGAAGCTGGCTTCTGGGACGTCGCCGCCATCTCGGACGCACCGCTGGTGGCGACCCACTCCAATGTGCACGCCATCTGCGCCTCCACCCGCAATCTCACCGAGCGCCAGCTCGACGCCATTCGCGACAGCGAGGGCATGGTCGGACTGAACTTCAACTGCGGTTTCCTCCATCCCGAGGGCAATCGCGGCTCCGACCTGGATCTCGGCGTGATGGTCGACCACCTCGACGCGCTGATTGAGCGCATCGGCGATAACAAGGTCGGACTCGGCTCGGACTTCGATGGGGCGACCATGCCGGAGGGTGTGCGCGACGTATCGCTGCTCCCCAACCTGATCGAGGCAATGCGCGCTCGCGGCTACGACGACGCGACCATCCGCAAGATCGCCTACGGGAACTGGTTGCGCGTAATGGAGCGGACCTGGGGCGCATAGTATCTCACGAAGAATCCAGCTTCGGTCTTCTGCACCGATCTGGTAGGTGTGGAATTGGGCGGCCAGCTCGCGCCGGACCGCGGCTGGCTCAACGCAGCGAACGCGACCGACGTTGTCCAGCTGTGCGTCTTCCCCGATCTCTCGGTCATCGACGCTTGGGGACTGGCGCACCACACCATGGGCACGATCCGCGGCGTGGACCTGGAGCCGCTCTTCCGCTGGAAGCCGGAGAGCTCGGGCCGACGACCGTTCCCCTCTCCCGGCTCGACGGGAGAGGGGGCAGGGGGTGAGGGGAAACCCTAACGAATTGCGGTCTCGGTCTGGGGGTCGAAGAAGTGCAGGTTCTCCGGGAGCGGCGAGACCTCGATGCGGTCTCCGCGGTTGATCCCCATGTCCGGCGCCATGCGCGCCGTCAGCAAAGTACTGCCGGCCAGCAGGTAGACGAAGATCTCATTGCCGAGCTGCTCGACGATGTCGACGGTCACCGGGATGGCCATTCCCGGAATGAACCCCGGTAGACGGCTGACCTCGACCAGGTGCTCCGGGCGCACGCCCATGGTCACCGTCTTCCCAACCCACGGAGCCAGCGCGTCCGAAACTCTCGGCGGCGCCTGCATGATGAACCCAGGAGCATTGGCGTAGATCTTGCCATCCCGGGTCTCCAACATGACATCGACGAAGTTCATCGAAGGCGAGCCGATGAAGCCGGCCACGAACTTGTTCGCCGGGGTGTCGTAGAGATTCTGTGGTGTATCGAGCTGCTGCAGGATGCCGAGACTCATGACCGCGATGCGGTCACCCATCGTCATCGCCTCGACCTGATCGTGGGTGACGTAGATCGTCGTCGTACTCACCCGGTCGTGCAGCTTGATCAGCTCGGCGCGCGTCTGCACGCGCAGCTTGGCGTCGAGATTGGAGAGCGGCTCGTCCATGAGGAAGACATCCGCGTTGCGGACGATGGCGCGGCCGAGCGCCACGCGCTGCCGCTGTCCGCCCGAGAGCGCCTTCGGCTTGCGGTCCAGGAACTGCTCGATGTCGAGCGTGCGCGCCGCTTCCCGCACACGCTGGTCGCGCTCCGCCTTGGGCACCTTGCGCAGCTTCAGCGGGTAGGCGAGGTTGTCGTAGACCGACATGTGCGGATAGAGTGCGTAGCTCTGGAAGACCATCGCCACGTCGCGGTCCTTGGGCGGCAGGTCGTTGACCACTCGATCGCCGATGATGATCTGGCCGCCGCTGATCTCCTCCAGGCCCGCCACCATGCGCATCGCGGTGCTCTTGCCGCAGCCCG
>JAICRA010000201.1 GCA_025937615.1 Thermomicrobiales bacterium
AGCGTAACTAGATCGGGATCGCCCTGATCAACTCGATCGCCAGCTCGATGTCCGCCCGCGCGTCCGCAAGCGATGTGCGTGGATGACGACCCTCCCGGACACAATCGTAGAAATGCATCCACTCACGGCGAAACGCCTCCTGATGCGACACCGGTATCTCCTTCCGCACCGGAGAACCGGCCTCATTTTCACGGATCGTCACCACCGTCGGGGCATATGGCACGTACGGGTTCGGGAAGGTGATCTCGACCATCTCATGCGTGCCATAGGCAATGAGGTGCTCGTCCCACCAGAGTGCCTCGGAACCGATGCCGACCTCGAAGACACAGCGACATGCCGGTCCGTAGTCCAGGACCGACAGCAGTTGCGTCGGTGACACGGCATCGCTGTAGCGCACCCCGGAGGGCACGCCGAACGCGCCGCGCAAGACGGTGAGATCGTGGCTGGCCAGCATCAGGAGCATCTCAAAGAGAGCTGAGAGGTGAGCGTGGTCGGGACCCAGAGCCTCTCGCAGCGTTGCGTCGATCGCCTCTCGGCGCTCATCGCGGAGCGCTGGCGAGAGGTCGTCGCGGCTGACGAGCGTAAAGAGCGTGGCGTGCAATTCGAAGTCGACGGCAAAATCGTGGACGCGGATCAGCCGGACGTCGTCCATCGCTTGCATCCTGGCCGCGCCGAACTCGTAGCCGGGGTCGTACCGTTTCATGTAGCCGACCATTGCCGTCACGCCGGCCCGCTCGACCGCGTCGATGATGCGGTCGGCTTCCGCCGTCGAGAACCCGAGTGGCTTCTCGATGAAGAGGTGCTTCCCCGCCTCGGCCGCCGCCACGGCCACATCGGCATGCTCCATGGTCAGGACGGCAACGGCGTCGACATCTTCTCTGCTCACGAGATCGGTGAAGTTCGTGAAGCGATCTGGCACCCCGAACCGGTCGCCGACCGACTCCACTACCATCGGCGACAGATCGCAGATCGCCGTCACCTGGAACTGGGGCAACTCCGCCAGGAATGGCAGATGCATGATCTGGGCGATCTGGCCGCAGCCGACCACCCCTACCCGCAGCGGCTCCACGCCTTCGCCGTTTCTGAACTACCGGAGCCCGTCGGCGCCGACGGCTTCCTCGCGGCGCCGCCCACCCACGCGCGCAAACGGCCGCCCGCCGCAGGAGTGGGCGGCAATCACTCCGATCTCGTCGTCGTGCGGCGCCGCCGGCACCCGCACCTCGATTGCGTCGAAGTGGCTGCGGACGAACGCGGCGTCCTTGTAATGGAGCGGCACGTCGATCGTGGCTCCAGTGCCCCCCATCTTCTTCGCCGAGGGGATGATCGCAGCGCCGCCACCAAGTGCCGCGCGCATCGGCGCTCCAAATTTTGGATGGAGGAGCGCCGCCGCATGCTCCAGTTCCCCCGCCAACCCGACGATGGCCGCCTTACCGAAGCTCTCTGCCAAATCATCCCCGAGCAGCACGACGGCGCGTCGCGTCAGCAGATCGCCAAGCTCTTCGCCAAATCCGAACAGCGGCTCGAGGTCTTCGACAATCTGTCCGGCGAACGGGTTGGCGATCACCGCCGCCACCGCGACCCGCTTCACTGGCCGCCCGACCGCTCGTCCGCCCTCCCGCATCACCTCCTCAGACACCGCATAAACCCGACGGATCTCCAGGTCTGACATTGCCTATCTGCCTCTCTACTCGTCCGGCGCTTCATTTGCGAGTGGGACCAGGTCGCGACGTTCCGTCAACCCCCGTCTTCTGTCAATCCTGAAGGGTCTGGCGATGGCCTACCTCATCGGCGCGACCACGTGCGTCGCTAGCAAGTCGAGCTGCCGTGGATCGTCCGTCACCGGTGTGATGATCAGCTCCTGCAAACCCACCGCCGCCAGATCCGCGATGCGGCGCTGAATCTCATCAATCGTCCCCATGAGGTATGACGCGGTCAGATCCTCGAAGCCACGGTGATCGCCCATGACTCGCGTGAAAAGTGGCCCCTGCTCGGCGATCGCCTGCTCCCTGGTAGGAGCTTCCGAGACGTGGACGAACTGTGTGTGTGCAAAGGTCAACGTCCGCGGATCGCGACCGATGGATCGCAAGTGGTCCTGGACGACAACCCAGTCGGCTTTCACCATGCTCGCGTCGCTGCCGCTCGACCGTGACATCCAGCCGTCGGCACGAGCAATGCGATCAAGCACTTTTGGCGCGATGTATGGCTTGTCCGGAGTTTCCGGCGCGTGCCCGAGCGAGCCGCCAGCGATCCAGACTTCTGGTGGCCGCGGCGGGCGCGGCTCCATCGAGACTTCATCCAGATTGAAGAAGCGCCCGTGGTGCATGACGGACTCCTCGCTGAGCAATCGCCGGATCACCTCCAACCCTTCGTCCAGACGCGCCCCGCGCTCCTTCAGTGATACCCCGACCGCCGCGAACTCCCGCTCCTCCCATCCAGTGCCGACACCGAGGATGAATCGTCCTCCGGAAAGAAAATCGAGCGTCAGGACCTCGCGCGCCACGATCACTGGGTGACGTAGCGGCAGCACCAGAATTGCCGTGCCGAGGCGCACTCGCTCCGTCACGGCTGCCACGTGCGCCAGGATTGCAAACGGATCATGCCAGGCCACCGCGTAGAGCGCCGGCGACACAAGCAGGTGCTCGATGACCCACAGACTGTCGAACCCCAGCTCCTCGGCGTGCCGGGCATACGCTGCGAGCCGGCGCACCTGCTCATAAGTGGCATCCGGCCAGGCGTACGATGGCAATCGCAGACCGAACTTCATCGCCTCGTCCTCAACCGTCCCGTCGCCTGTCTCCCCTCTTCTATTGCAATGGGCGAGGGGTTAGGGTGGGGGATCTCTAGTGCCCGCCACCGACGAACCCGGGCACGACGACGTTGCGCTGTCCCGGTGGGGTATTGCGGCTCGGTCCCACCTTGATGACCCCATCGAGGATGACCGCGCTCACCGCAGGTGTATCGCCGGTTGCCAGCGTCTGCAGTGCCGTGGTCGCCGGCGAACCGATCGGGGCATCCACGATCACCAGATCGGCCTCGCGGCCAAGGCTCACCTGCCCCCGGTTCAGGCGATGCAGGCGGCCGGTGTTCCCAGTCGCCATCGCCACTGCTCGCTCAGGCGCGATCCCTCCCAACGCGGCGACCCAGGAGATGGTCCGCAGCATCCCCAGTGGGATCACTCCCGTCCCCGACGGCATGTCGGTCCCGAGGATGAGCCGCCGTTCGAGACCTTTGCTGGCCACCAGCCGAGCCACCTCCTGCGCCGCTAACGCATTGCCGCACTGCACGATCTCTACAAATGCGTCCGAGTCACGAAGAATCCGGGAGACGTCATCGAGAGGCAATCGTGTCGGACCGCCGTTGACGTGGCTGGCGACGTCGGGTCGGATGGCACAGACCAGATCGGCACGGATGGCGTTGCTGCCAGGGATCGAGACGCCTCCGGTGTGCATCGCCACGCGCATGCCTCGTGCTTGCGCCCAGCGCACCATTGGTCCCGCCTCCTCGGGCGTGCAGACGGCGGAAAGCCCGATCTCTCCGACGAGCTGGACCCCGGCCTCCGCCATTTCGTCGAAGTCCGCCTCGGTCAATCCATGTTCGAGGATGACCGCACCGGCGATGACCTTCACTCCCGCGGGTCGCGCATTGGCGAATGCCTTGGCGGCGAGGATCGCCAGCGCCTTCGTTCCCGCGCGGTCCTTCGGCCGACCCGGCACGTGCGGCTCACCGGCCGAGATCATCGACGTTACTCCGCCATGCAGGCAGCTGTCGATGAAATCGAGGATCCGCTGCCGCGGCGAGAAATCGCCGATCACCGGGTGA
>JAICRA010000178.1 GCA_025937615.1 Thermomicrobiales bacterium
GGCTACGGTAATGCTCGGATCCACCGTTTCTCAGCCGCGGGGGAGCTGATCGAGTCATGGGGCGAGCTCGGAAGCGGCCCCGGTCAGTTCAACGTCCCACACGGCGTCTGGGTGGCTGATGACCGCGTGTTCGTGGCCGACCGGGAGAACGACCGCGTCCAGGTCTTCAGCCTGGCCGGCGAGCTGCTCGAGATCTGGGATCACGTCCAGCGGCCAACCGATATCTACGTCGACGCTCAAGGACTGGTCTACATCTCCTCCCTGTGGTGGCCGGCCGGGGCGACCGATATGGGAGGGCCCCGGCGGAGGTACGACCTCCCCGGCGGTGTCTACGTGCTCGATCTTGCCGGAAACGTGCTGCTGCGGTGGTGCAGCGCCGATCGCTGCGCCCCGGGCGCATTTGTCGCGCCGCACTGCATCACGGCGGACTCCAAGGGTGACATCTACGTCGGCGAGGTGACCTGGACCTATGGCCTGCCGAGAGGCTACGACCCGGAGGCTTGTCACACTCTCCAGAAGTTCACCCGCATCTGAGCTTTCGGTCATTGGCTGTCGGCCATCAGCGTTCAGCTTTTGACCAGGTGAGCGGCGTTCCCGAACGGTGTCAGCCCGAGGCACTGTTCCTCAGGATGAAACGTCTGGCGGGACGCTGGCCACGAGTCGAGTCATGCCGCGCCGTAAGTTCCGTACTGCGGGAGTCCTGCAGTTTCGTAGACGTGGATCGCGAGTCCGGGTGGTGTCGTCTCGTTGTGGAGCAACCGCAGGCCGGCCGGGGCGCCGCCCTCTCGGAAGAGTCTCCGACCGTGGCCCAAAATGACCGGGGCGATCGCTAGCCGCACCTCGTCGATCAGCCCAGCCGCCAGCAGCGACTGACCCAGCCGGGCACTGCCGTGAATCTGTAGCTCCCGACCGGGTTGTCGCTTCAACTCCTCGACCTGGGTGGGGATGTCTCCGGACAAAATGGTGGTCGGCGCCCACTCGGCCTTGTCCAGGCTGTGGGAGGCCACGTACTTGGGCAGTCCGTTCAATCTGGTGGCGATGGGATCATTCGGATCTGTTTGCTGCGGCCACGCCCGCGCGAACTCCTCGTAAGTACGGCGGCCGAACAGGAATGCGTCCGCCTCGCTGACCCAGTTGCCGACCATCCGCAAGAACGTCTCATCTAGGTACGGCACGAACCAGCCGCCCTGCGTAAACCCGTCGCTAGTGTCCTCGTCCGGGCTGCCGGGGCCTTGAGACACACCATCTAGCGACAAGAACTCCATGAGCACCAATTTCATCGCACTCCCTTTCGTTGCGTCATGAGGCGCATACCAACGAACGTTGCCGGCCTTACTCAACTGACTGGTGACGTGGTTCTGGACGCGCGTTGGCCACGTGACCTTCGCTACGGTCGCGCCGGTGATCGCGCCCGTTGCTCGGCGAGGTTCGCGAGTTGCTCCATGACCGTGCCCCACCCGTCGGTGAAGCCCATCTTTTCGTGCATGCTCCGGTCGACATCGTTCTTGTGCATCACGTGGGCAACGTATTCGGTGCCCTGCGGATGCTCTTGGAGTGCGATGATCGCGGTCATAAAGGGATGTTCGGCGGGTCTCCAGCCCCCGAGCAGGGCATTTGTAAAGGTGATCCGTTCGCCATCGACGATCTCGAGGAAGCAGCCGCTCAGGTGTGGCGCGAACTCGCCGCCGTCCTCGCTTATCTGGGTCTCGAACGCGCCACCGGGGTGCAGGTCCATTGCCAGCACCTTGCACCTGGCCGGCGCCGGAACCCACCATTGCTCGAAGCTCCAGGGGTCCGTCCATGCGCTCCAGATCACCGACCGTGGCGCCTTGATGACGCGCGAGATCGTCAGGTCAAGATCCGGGTTTACCGCTCGCATCATTCCTGCGTTTCCTCCGTGCGGGTTGTTTCGACAAACAGCTGGAGCCGGTCGGTGCGGCCATCCCAAATGGCTCGTTGCTCGGACAACCACCGTTCGACGGCCGTAAACGGCTCCTCTTCGATGGCGCAGATTCGGATGCGACCCACCTTACGCGTCCGAATCCATCCACTCTCTTCAAGGAGACGGATGTGCTGCATGAAGGACGGCAACGCCATGTTGAACGGCTTGGCCAGGTCGCTGACGCTCGCCGGGCCGCTGCTCAACCGTCCCAAGACGGCTCTGCGGGTGGGATCGGCAATCGCCTGGAAGATGCCGTTCAGCTGCCTCGTGTCCTGCTCCACGCTGGCCACCATATCATCGCAAAATAGTTAGGTCAATACCTAACTAACCGAATCCGGCACTGGACCGTGGAGCCGTTGCCTGATGGTCTTCTTCAATCCGATTCGGGCTGACGCTCAAATAAAATAACCAAAACATTGACAAAATCAATTCAAAGGAGTAATTTGTCAATACCAGTGGGTGACGGCTGCATCTGTTCGACCGTTGGAGGGACATTGGAGGACCTGTGACATGAGGGAGCTTTGCCCGTGACGCTACATCCAGTCATCGGTCGCTGCCCCGTGTGCGGAGACGAGCTGGCAGTGACGCGGCTCCATTGCGGGAGCTGCGACACCCAGATCGAGGGGCGCTTCCAGCTCGGCCGGTTCCAGCGCCTCAGCGCGGAGCAACTCGCCTTCATCGAGGTTTTCGTCAAGAACCGCGGCATCATCAAGGACGTCGAAGCGGAGCTTGGCATCTCCTATCCGACTGTCCGCGCTCGCCTCGATGACGCCCTGCGCGCGATGGGCTTCCCGGCCGGCGGGGAGGACGACCCGCGCATCTCTCCCCGCGAGGCCCGCACGCAGGCTCGCGAGGAGCGTCGCCGCATCCTCGAAGAATTGAAGGAGCAGCGGATCACCGCCGATGAAGCGGCCCGCCGTCTTGCTGGCTAATCGCCCCAGATCGTATTCCACGCAATTGACAAGGAGATCACCCGATGGTAGAACCCGGCACCCTCCCACCGCCCTCCGCCCAGCGGGAGGGAGTCGTCCCCTTCCGATCGTCCCAGCGCGACCAGATGCGCGAAGAGCGGCTCGAGATCCTACGCCTCCTCGAAGCTGGCACCATCACCGCTGACGAGGCGGCGACGCTGCTCGAGGCCCTCGATCGGGCCGCCCTCCCGCCGCCGAACGGCGGATCAGCTGCAGTGCGCAACGCCGAGGCGCGCCTTGTCCGCATCCGGGTCACGGAGAGCACCACCGGACGCGTGGTCGTCAACCTTGCCTTCCCGCTGGGGCTGATCAAGTCCGGCCTCGACATTGCCGGCCAGTTCGTTCCGGAGTACCTGCCGAAGGTCGATGCGATCCGGGAAAGCGTCACCGCCGGTTTCAGTGGGCCGCTGGTCGATGTCGACGATGGTGGGCAGCGGGTGGAGATCATCGCGGAGTAGCTAGCGGCTCGTCGAGCGCTATTCATGTCCCCTGAACGAGGGATCCACCAACGCTGGAGGAATGATCGTGACGGACACCGCTGATAGAGAAGCTCGGCGCGAGGAGCATATTCCCGTTGACCTCAACCAGCCGATCGTGCTCGAAGTCCACAATCCCAATGGGGGCGTCACCGTTCGCTCCGCCGATCGGACGGACATGCTCGTCAGTCATGTCAGCCCCGATTTTTCTGGTGTTCTCGGTGACGACGAGACCGCGTTGACGATCGACGCCCGTAACAACCGGATCGAGGTCCGCGCGCACCCGCATGGTGGAACAGGGTGGGCCGGCATCGCGGGCGACGTCGATCTCGATGCGGTCTTCGGACAGATCACGCGGGCGTTCCGGCGCGGCGGATCCTGGGCCACGGCCAAGCCGGGCAAGGCGCGCGTCGCCGTTGGCGGTGGTGCCTGGTCCGACATCACGATCGAAGTTCCCTTGGCGATGACCGGTCGAGTCGAGGTTCACTCCGCCTCCGGCGATATCCGGATCGAGCGCGTCACGAGCGAGATCGCGCTCAAAACCATGTCGGGTGACGTCCGGTTGATGCGCACCAGTGGGGATCTCGTGCTGCAGACCACGAGCGGTGACCTCGCCATCGAGGGCGCGACAGGCCGCCTGACCGCCCAGACCGCCAGCGGCGATGTCCATGTCACCTCGGTCCAGAGCGAAGCCTTCGACGTCCAGACCGCGGCCGGCGATATCCTCCTCGA
>JAICRA010000020.1 GCA_025937615.1 Thermomicrobiales bacterium
ATCGACGGGATATGCGGGCACGAACGTGACCGAGGAACTGGAGCTGAACCAGCAGCCTCGCTCGCCGTCCGTAAGGACAACCGTGGTTGGTCCGAACGATAGAAGCGTCTGAATCGCGTCATCGGGAGCGATGTCTGCTCCGTATAGCCCTTTCGCATCGTCGAGACTGAGCTTGACAAGACGACTGTGCCGCGCCACTTCCTCGCATGGTGGGCGGGCGTCAGCGAGATTGGACCAGAGCGTAGGTCTCAGATTGACATCGAAGACGACGGGTACATCGGTTTGGTGTGCCAGGCTGACGGCTTGCTCGATCGCACTTCGCGTCGGCTGAGCGGACAGCGCGACCGATCCGACTACCAGCGCAGTCAGGCTGGCGATGCCCGCGGTACGCACGTCTGCTTCAGCTAACAGTGCGTCGGCGCCGCGCAAGAGCCAAAAGTGGCCGTCGCCAGTGGGATCTCTCCAGGCAAAGGCCAACGTTGTTGCCGCGTCCCCGCTTTGTCGCAGACGCGACGTATCGACTCCCTCCGCGGCTAGCTCGGCTTGAAGCCGCGAACCGAATTCATCGTCGCCGACGATGCCGCAAAACGCGCTGGCAAGACCGAGCCGCGCCACCGCCACGGATGTGTTCGCGGGGGCGCCACCGGATCGCGCGACGAACGTGTTCGCCGATCTCAGTGTCGTCGCTCCATCAACGACGATGAAATCGACCAGGATCTCGCCCATCGCGAGGATCTGACCTGCACTTGACTGCTCTAAGGCGCCCATCGGCTAGAGGGCGGCAGACCGAGCCGCGCCGGTGCTCGTCTCGCGGCGTACCTCGTAGACCTCGCGCACGCCTTCGAGCTTTTGCAGGATGGTGCTGAGTTGACCGACGCCCTCAACCTCCACCGTGGCGTAGAGCGTCACGGTCCGGTCGTCGTGCGTTGTGGTGAGGACGCTGACGATATTGACACGTTCATCGGCCAGCACCGTGCTGACGTCCTTCAGAAGTCCCACGCGGTCCCAAGCCTTGATCTGAACCGTGACCGGGAATGTTGCCTCGCCGTGGTCACCCCAGGTGACCGGCACTAATCGCTCCGGCTCGGTCACGTTGACCATGTTCGGGCAGTCCACCCGGTGGACGGTGATCCCCCTGCCGCGTGTGACGAACCCGACGATGGCATCGCCATTCACCGGTCGGCAACATGTCGCCAAGTTCGTCAAGAGGTCGCCAACTCCCATCACTTGCAAGCGAGGCGGCGTGCGCGGGACTTGAATATTCGTGGCTGGGATGAGCACTTCCTGTTCGCCCTGCTGTGCAAGTCGGACCGCGATTCTCTGCGGAGAGATCGCGCCGTAGCCAATGGCGGCTAGCAGGTCGTCGAACTTTGGATATTGGGGAAATGCCTTCAGCAATTCTTCTGGCTTGAGCTCGACATTGAGCCGGCGTAGCTCTCGTTCCAGAATCTCGCGGCCATGCGCGATATTCTCGTCACGTTCCTGGCTGCGGAACCAGCGGCGGATTTTCTCTCGGGCGGAGGCGGTCGTGACGTATTCGGATGACGACAGAAGCCAGTCGCGATTTGGTCCATTCTTTGCGCGGCTGGTCAGGATTCTCACCACCTGGCCGTTTTGCAGCCGATAATCGAGCGGAACCAGTTGGTCATTGACTTTGGCGCCAACGCACTGATGGCCGACTTCGGTGTGAATGCGGTAGGCAAAGTCGACGGGCGTTGCGCCAGCAGGGAGCTCGATGATGTCCCCGGCCGGTGTGAAGACGTAGATCTGCTCCTTGAAAACGTCGGACTTCATCGACTCGACGAACTCTTCGGCATCCGCTACCTGATCACGCCACTCCATGAGCTGCCGTAACCACGCCACTTTGGCTTCGATGCGCGCGTCGGCGCGGCTCCCTTCCTTGTAACGCCAGTGGGCCGCGACGCCATGTTCGGCCGTGCGGTGCATCTCCCAGCTGCGGATCTGAATTTCGACCGGATGACCACCCGGGCCAACGACTGCGGTGTGAAGGGACTGATACATGCTGTCCTTGGGGGTGGCGATGTAGTCGTCGAATTCACCAGGGAGTGGGTGCCACCGGGCGTGGACGACACCGAGTGCGCCGTAGCAATCCTGACGGTCGTTCACGAGGATGCGGAGTCCATTGACGTCATAGATTTCGTCGATCGACCGGCCTTTAGACAGCATCTTGCGGTAGATCGAGTAAATGTGCTTGGTGCGACCGGTGATCTCCGCTTCGATTCCGGCCTCGCGCAGTGCGTCCAACAACTCGACCTTGACCTCTTCGATGAACGGGGTCGAGTCGCGGGCTCGCTTTTCGAATTCACGCGTCAGGGCGTGGTATGCCTCCGGATTGATGACTCGAAAGGCGCGATCTTCGAGCTCGGATTTGAATTGCCAGATGCCAAGTCTGTTCGCCAGTGGCGCGTAGATCTCCAAGGTCTGCTGAGCGATGCGGGTTTGTTTCGCAGTCGGCAGGGCATCAAGGGTGCGCATGTTGTGCAGTCGGTCAGCCAGCTTGATGAGAACCACTCCGATGTCGTCGACCATGGCGAGGAACATCTTGCGCAGGTTCTCCGCCTGCTGCGCGTTCTCCCGCGAACCGGCCCCCTCTCCCTCGTCAGCTGTCCACGGTATGCGGCCGAGCTTGGTAACTCCATCGACCAGCCGCGCCACTCGCCCGCCGAATTCAGATTCAACCCGCTCCAGCGTAACCGGCGTGTCCTCGATAACGTCATGGAGCAAAGCCCCGGCGATCGTCTCGGCGTCGAGTTGCATCCCCGCCAGAATCGTTGCCACAGCGATTGGGTGCACGGAGTAGGGCTCACCGGATCGCCGCATATCCCCGCTGTGGGCATTGATGGCAAGCTCTGCGGCTCGCGTGATCAGGCCGATGCTCGCCGGCGAAGCTGTCTTGCCGACCGTCTCGAGGAGCGTGTCTAGGGCAGCAGAGATCTCCGCCGGCAACCCGTCTTTTGCCGGTGAGGCTGCCGAGACTGGGTCCGCGACAGTAAACGTTGGTGGATCGACTGGCGCTCGTTCAGCTGCAAGCGAGCGTCTGGGTGACATTTCAGTTGATGCTTTCAGGGATCGTTCCCAGTTCCTTGATCACTCGAGTGTCGCAACTGTAGAGAAATGTCGGCTCGGAGTCAACGAACCCGCCGCCGATCCTGGCAACAAGGCGGTGAGGCTTCGAGTAGCGTGAAGTAACGCGCTTTGTCCACGCACCTCACGGGTACCATTGGGGAAGGAATCTCGTTGCAGGAAGAGAATGAGCTCGGAGGCAAGAATCAGAAGCGTGTCGACTGTTGTTGATCCCGATCGGATGATTCATCCCGACGAAGCAAAGGCGACGATATTCCGGTACCTCCGGCGCATGCCGGCGGAGCAGATTCCGCTGCGTGAGGCAGCGTGGCGCGTGCTCTCCACTGATCTAGTGGCCGCCGAAGATCAGCCACCATTCCCGGCGGCGACCATGGACGGATATGCGGTCGTCGCGGACGACCCATCGCCCTGGCGAGAGATCGTGGGCCGGCAATCGGCCGGTTACGTCGCGGACCTCGAGGTGAGTCTCGGCACCGCCGCTTGGATAACGACCGGCGCGCCGGTGCCATCGGGAGCGAACGCGGTGGTGCCGGTCGAGGCGACCGAGACCGCGGACGAGCATGTGATCGTCCACCGGGAGCGAGTCGAGCCTGGTGAGAATATCCGACCGATCGGCGTCGACTTGGCAAGGGGATCGGTGGTGCTGGAGCGTGGAAGTACCCTCGGCGCCGCTGAAATGGGTCTCCTGGCCAGCTTGGGTGTCGATCCCGTGGAAGTGGTGCGACGACCCAGAGTGAGCGTCTTGTCGACTGGGAACGAACTCGTCGAGCCGGGTGAGACGCCTGGCCCCGGGCAGATCCGGGACGCAAATCGTTTCAGCCTGATTGCGGCCCTTGAGGAAGCCGGAGCCGATGTTATCTGGACGGGCCATGGCCCCGACGACGCGCCCGCGCTGAGGTCATCGCTGATCGATCGTATTGCGAAGAGCGATGTCGTCATCACGAGTGGCGGGGTCTCGATGGGTGATCTCGATCTGGTCAAGCCGTTGCTTTCCGAGCTCGCCGACGTCCATTTCCGGCGCGTGTTCATGAAGCCGGGGAAACCGTTCAACTTTGCTACGTCAGGCGATACCTTGATATTCAGTTTGCCGGGTAATCCGGTGTCCGCCCTCGTCGGCTTCGAGATTTTCATCCGGCCCGCGTTGCGCACCATGCTCGGAGCATCCGCGATCGATCGTCCCCGTGCCCGAGTGCAGCTCGATCATCGCCTCCGGCCGTCCGATCGCATTGAGTTTCAAAGGGCCATTGCTCGCGTCGATTCCGAGGGCCACTTGAGGGCATCGACCACCGGACCGCAGGCGTCGTCTCGACTGGCGTCCCTGGTTGGCGCTAACGCGCTGATCCCAGTTCCACCCGGCGAGGATCCAATTCTCGCGGGATCGCACTTAGAGGCCATTCTTGTCGGGCCGCTAGAAACCGAGAACAATCAATTAGATCGTTGACGGGAGCACGCGTCCGGCTCCCGCACCGTCGGCGGTTACCGGCCCCTGGCGGTGCTGGTACCATCGACTCGTGGGGGTTGTAGTCACGGAGTCTTGTCACGTCGCAGACGTGCGGCTGTTTGGAAAGGATCCGTTATGGAACCGGGTGAGATGAAGTACGGCGTACCCAACGTCGTCTACGACATCATCCAGACCGTGGGTAATCTGCTCCAGGGCGTGGAGAAGATGATGGAGTACGCCGGGGACGCCGAGCAAGCGGGTGACGCTGACGCGGCGACGGTTTTTCGCACAGTGGCCGAAGGCAACCGGGTCGCCGCGCAGGCGCTGCTGAAGCGACTCAAGGTTCACCTCAACGATTTCTAGACGCATACGTGGACATCGACATCCGGTTCTTTGCCGTCATCCGTGAGATCGTCGGCCGCTCCGCAGAGCGCCGGCAGCTACCCGTTGGCTCCACCGCCGGCGATGTTTTTGACGAGCTGATACGTGAATATCCTCGCCTTGAACGCATGAGACCGGTGACCATGGTGATGGTCAACAAGACGTACGTGACGCAAGACCATGTGCTTCGCCACGGGGATGAGTTGGCGCTGATCCCTCCCGTGAGTGGCGGTGCTCAGCGACGGTTTGCTGTTCAGTCGGACGCCCTCGATCCCCGACTAACGGAATCGTTGGTTGCACATCCGGGGGCGGGCGCGATCGCGACGTTCATCGGCACTGTGCGAGACCACGGCCGTGGTCGAAAGGTTACGCACCTCGAATATGAGGCATACGCGCCGGCGGCCGAGCTCACCATGGCGCAGATCGGGGACGAGATTAGGGAACGCTGGGGAATCGATCACGTTGCCATTACCCACCGCGTAGGATCCCTAGCGGTTGGGGAGGCCAGCGTCGTCATCAGCGTTGCCTCGGCGCACCGCGAAGGGGCATTCGAGGCTTGCCGGTACGCCATCGAGCGGATCAAGGAGATCGTGCCCATCTGGAAGAAAGAGCATTACGCGGATGGCGCTGCCTGGCTAGGCAGCGAGCACGACTACCAGGTCGAGATTGGTCGGATCCCCGGCCAGTCGGGAGATGCCAAATCGACAGTATCCTGAGCCACTTTGCCAAATTTGATCAAGAACTCTAGAATTCCTTGCCACGACTTCTCTTTCGTGTCGAATTCTAGAAACGCGGGGCCAATATGACTGACACTGCAGTCGGAGCTGACAGCACCGTCGATACCAGCCTCACTGCTCGTCGTCAGCGTCCCACTATCGCCGAAGACGCCACCGAGCTGATCGGCAATACCCCGCTCGTGCGGCTTTCACGCTTTGCTGAAGGTACTCCGGGCCTCCTCGTCGGCAAGATTGAGGCCTTCACTCCCGGGTACTCTGTCAAGGACCGCATCGGTGCCGCGATGATCGAGGATGCCGAAGCCGACGGATTGATTCAGCCAGGCGTGACGACCATTGTGGAGCCGACAAGTGGTAACACGGGCATTGCCCTTGCCTGGGTGGCGGCGGCAAAGGGTTACCGGCTCATCCTGACGATGCCGGAGAGCATGAGTCTGGAACGGCGGGTCCTGCTTCTTGGTTACGGCGCCGAGCTTGTACTGACCCCGGCCTCCGAAGGCATGTCCGGGGCCGTGCGCCGAGCCGAGCAGATCGTCGCGGAGACGGCGAATGCCTGGATGCCGCAGCAGTTCCAGAACCTCGCCAACCCAGAGATCCACCGGCGGACGACCGCCATCGAGCTCTGGGAGGATACCGACGGCAAGATCGACATTCTCGTTGGCGGGGTGGGCACCGGCGGCACGATCACCGGTGCCGGGCAAGTGCTCAAGCAACAGAAACCCGAGCTCCGGGTTGTCGCCGTCGAACCGGCCGAATCTCCGCTGCTGGCGACCGGTGAGGCGGGACCGCACAAGATTCAGGGCATCGGGGCCAATTTCGTGCCGGATGTGCTCGACCGTGCGATCTACGACGAGATCGTCCACATCGACGCTCAAACAGCCATCGCCGCAACGCATGAGCTGATGCATAAAGAAGGGCTCTTGTGCGGGATCTCCGCCGGGGCCGCGGCTGCCGCCGCTCGGCAGGTCGCCGACCGCGCGGAGAGCGCCGGCAAATTGATCGTGGTCGTGTTGCCCGACACCGGGGAACGGTATTTGAGCACGGTTGCATTTGCCGAGTTGCGCGAATCCGCGGCGGCGATGTCTGCCAGCTAATCTCGCGTGTGCTGATCTGAAAGAAATGGGGCCGGCATTTCGCCGGCCCCATTTCTTTGTGCAGAATGTGCACTACGAACAGCCGAGGCTGTTGCCGCAGTTCAGACACTTGTAGCAAGCGCCATTACGGACAGTGATGTGCCCGCAGACGTCGCAGAACGGCGCGTCGCCCATCATCTCCGAAAGGTGCGCGCTGATGACGCTGACCGCCGCCGTCGCCTCGAACACGTCAACGGCTGCGTCTGCAGCACGGCCATTGCTGCCGTTGCCATTCTGAGCGTGATCCCGCGCGGGGCGGGGCATCGCTGTCGCCGGCTCGGTCTCTGCGGCTATCGCTGTCACCGGGCCGGAATCGGCTGTCGCCGCCCCTGATGGCACATGGTCGTCAGCCACTACCTCGTCAAGCTCGGGTGGCACCTGGGTGAGATCGGTACGCCCCAGATATTCGAGTCCCAGCACCCGGAAGACATAGTCGATGATCGACGTGGCCATCTTGATGTTCGGGTGACCGGAGACCATCCCCTGCGGCTCGAAGCGAGTAAAGGTGAACGTCTCGACGAACTCCTCGAGCGGCACGCCGTACTGCAAGCCCTTCGAGATGGCGATGGCGAAGCAGTTGATCATCGAGCGGAAAGCTGCGCCCTCCTTGTGCATGTCGATGAAGATCTCGCCGAGGGTGCCGTCCTCGTATTCGCCCGTGCGGAGGAAGACCTTGTTTCCCGCGACTCTTGCCTCCTGAGTGAATCCTCCGCGTCGTGCTGGCAGCCGGCGTCGCACCGGCTGCGCGGCGGCGGCCGCCGCCCGTGTTTTCGCTTCGGCGGCGAACCGCTCTTGCTCCCACTCGGCGCGGGCGTTGGCAAGGGCATCGGTCACGGCCTCGGCGACCGCATGCTCGATGCGAAGCTCGATCTCGCTTTCCTTGGCCGAGGCGGCTTCCGCGGACGCTGTGGAGTCACTCTTCGCCGAGAGCGGCTGGCTCAACTTCGAACCGTCGCGGTAGAGGGCCATCGCTTTGATGCCATGTCGCCAGCTCTGCTCGTAGGCGTCGAGCACGTCCTCGACCGTAGCCTCGTTTGGCATATTGATCGTCTTGGAGATGGCGCCGGAGAGGAAGCTTTGCGCAGCGCTCATCATCTGGATGTGACCCATGTGGTGGATGAAGCGCGTTCCCGTCTTCCCGCACTTGTTGGCGCAATCGAAGACCGGCAGATGCTCTTCGCGGAGGAACGGCGCTCCCTCGACGGTCATCGAGCCGCAAATGACCGAGTTGGCCTCGTCGATCTCGCGCTGGCTAAATCCGAGCACCCGCAGTAGGTCAAATCCAGGAAGGCTGGCATCCGCGGCCGAGATTCCCGCCCGTCGCAAGGCGTCTTCTCCG
The DNA here is from genome assembly GCA_025937615.1 of Thermomicrobiales bacterium. The sequence goes on from JAICRA010000020.1 coordinate 8,134, forward strand.
AGCGACCAGATGTTGAATGCGAAACCGAGCTCGAAGACTCCCGGCAAGGCGGTCTCGATCTTGTCGATGTCCTCGTCAAGGAAGCCACGATCGCGCAGGGAGTCGCGGTTGATGTGCGGCGCGCCCTCGAGCGTCATCGTTCCTAACACGTACGTGAGAATGGCCTGCCGCTCCGCGGCGGAATACCCGAGATTGCGCAGAGCCGGCTCGATGCTCTGGTTGGCGATCTTGAAGTAGCCGCCGCCGGCGAGCTTCTTGAACTTCACCAACGCGAAATCGGGCTCCACCCCGGTGGTGTCGCAATCCATCAACAACCCGATCGTGCCCGTCGGGGCGAGCAACGTCGTCTGAGCATTCCGGTAGCCGTATCGCTCGCCTTCAGCCAGTGCGCGATCCCAGGCACCACGCGCGGCGTCCAGCAATGACGCGGGGACGTGGTCGGCGGAGATCGGCATCGGCAAGACCGACAGCTGCTCGTACTCGGATGGCGCAACATCGTACGCGGCGCGGCGGTGGTTGCGGATGACGCGCAACATATGCTCGCGGTTGGCGGCAAATCCGGGGAATGGTCCCAGGTGGCGCGCCAGCTCAGCGGAGGCCACGTAGCTCTCGCCGGTCATGAGTGCCGTGATCGCGCCCGCGTAGGCTCGAGCCTGATCCGAGTCGTAGGGCATGCCGAGCAGCATGAGCACGGTGCCTAGGTTGGCGTAGCCAAGGCCAAGGGTCCGAAAGTCATAGGAGAGCCGGGCGATCTCTTCGCTCGGGAATTGCGCCATCAAGACGCTGATCTCGAGCACGATCGTCCACAGCCGGACCGCATGGCGAAAGGCAGCGACGTCGAACTGACCGGTCTCCGCGTCGAGGAACTTCATCAGGTTCAGCGATGCCAGGTTGCACGCGGTGTTGTCGAGAAACATGTACTCGGAACACGGGTTACTGGCGTTGATGCGCCCGGCCTCCGGGCAGGTGTGCCAGTCGTTGATGGTGGTATCGAATTGAAGTCCTGGATCCGCGCACTGCCATGCCGCTTCCGCGATTTGCCGCCAGAGGTCGCGTGCCCTGACAGTCTTGCTGACATGCGACGGATCGGTCCGCCAGCGGAGGGCCCAATCTTCGTCGCGATCAACGGCTTCGAGGAACGCTTCGCTGACGCGGACGGAGTTGTTCGAGTTCTGTCCGGAGACCGTGGCGTACGCCTCGCCGTTGAAATCACTCGGATAGCCGGCAGCGATCAGCGCCGCGACTTTTTTCTCTTCGTCGACTTTCCAGTTAATGAACTTTTCGACGTCCGGGTGGTCGACGTCGACGATGACCATCTTCGCGGCACGGCGGGTGGTGCCGCCGCTCTTGATGGCGCCCGCCGCCCGGTCCCCGACGCGGAGAAAGCTCATCAAACCGGATGAGGTGCCGCCGCCCGAAAGCGGCTCTCCCTCGCCGCGGACGGCAGAGAAATTCGTTCCCGTTCCCGATCCGTACTTGAAGATGCGCGCCTCGCGGACCCAGAGGTCCATCAGACCGCCCGGTTCGACGAGCGAGTCGTTCGCGCTCTGGATGAAGCAGGCGTGGGGTTGGGGGCGAGTATAGGCGTCGCTGCTCTGCTTCAGTTCGCCATCAGTCGGATCGACGAAGTAGTGGCCCTGAGCGGGTCCAGTGATGCCATAGGCCCACGCGAGGCCGGTGTTGAACCACTGGGGCGAGTTCGGCGCCGCCATTTGATGCACGAGCATGTAGGCGAGCTCATCCTCGAATGCTTTCGCGTCGGCGGCGGTGGCAAAGTAGCCGTTGCTCTCGCCCCAGTGCCGCCAGCCACCTGTCAGCCGCCCGATCACTTGCCGTACCGATCGCTCCGGACCGAGAACCGGCTTACCCGACTCGTCGAGCAGCAGGTTGCCTGATTGGTCGTATTGGGGCACGCCCGCTTTGCGGAAGTACTTCGAGACCATGATGTCGGACGCGACCTGAGACCAGGCGGCGGGCACCTCGGCATCGGCCATCTCGAAGACGACCGTACCGTCCGGATTCGTGATGCGCGAGGTCCGCGTCGACCATTCCACGCCCGAGTAGGCGTCTTCGCTCTCCGCGGTGAACCGCCGCTCGATTTTCAATCCGGTCTTGCCGCTTCGCGCGCTTGCCTTCATCGTCTGCCCTCGCTACCGACATCACCGAATCGCCGTTGACCGGCCGCTCCCGACCGTCGCTACCATTCCGTGAACTTCTCGCTCCACCACGCCTCGCGGGGCTACATATCGAGGCCACGCTGCTTCAGCAGTACGACATATAGTACTAAGACGACGCCGGAAACACAATATGTGCCAACTTGTCAGGGAAGCGGTAATAGACAGCGCGATCCAGCGAGCAGTGTACGTACAGGATGAGCGGAGCTGTGACTTTCTTGTCACAAAAGGTCGATTCCAGTCAGTCAACGACTCATAGATTCGGGATGAGGGAGCGAGCGAGACTATCGCTCTGGCTCCCCATGCAGTGTCGCCGACCACGCCGCGCGGGTATGAAATCGCCGCAGCAACCGGATCACCGGACCACC
>JAICRA010000287.1 GCA_025937615.1 Thermomicrobiales bacterium
GAGGAGGTGCTGGCTCGACATCGGAACCTCAGAGTGTTCGTCGAGAACAGCGGGTACCCGTTCCTCGACGAGATGATCGCGATGATGTATCAATATCCTCAACTCTACGGTGATCTGTCGACGATCACTTGGATCATCCCGCGCTCTGCGTTTCACCGGTATGTCGAGGCCCTCGTTCGCGCCGGCCTCGGCAACCGCTTGATGTTTGGCTCCGACCAGATGCGATGGCCCGAGAAGATTGACGAGGCGATCGAAGCCATCGAGGAGGCCGATTACCTGACCGCAGCGCAGAAGCGAGACATCCTCTACAACAACGCGGCCCGATTTCTTCGGCTTGGTGGGGGACATAAGTAACGGAAGGGGATGCCCGACGCGTTGAAGGGGCTTCGGGTGTCGCCTCGTAACAAGCGCTTGCTGCTTACAACGCCTCGGGTTGCGGGCGCGCTTCGCGCGAGGTACTGATCAGGCCGCGCATCAGAAGCAAGGCGTTAGGACGCGATATACGGTAGGACTCGATCGGGAGTGGTACTGGATCTATTACATCAGCGCTGCTGACGTCGCGACCGTCTGGGACTGGGTGTTCGGCGTGGTCACTCTGCGTCTCGGCTCAGACAGAAGCGACGAACCTGTACATTGAAGACTTCCGGTTGCTCCATGTTACTGAGGTGTCCAGCCTCCGGGACGATCGCAAGCTCGGCGCCGGGAATGGCGGCGTGCAGTTGCTCTGCGACGTACATCGGACTGCGACGATCCATGTTGCCCCACAGCAACAGCGTGGGCACCTGGATCCTTGGGAGGAGATCTCGGGTGTCCGTCTCGGCGGATGAGATCGACATCAGACTGAAGCCAACCGGGTGGAATTCGGACATGATGGTCGACTGCTCGTCCTGAATGTCTTGAGGAGCGCCATCGCTGAAGATGCCGGGCAGCATCTTAGCGACAAGGGCGCCGGGTGGCGCGATCGCGTCACGGAGGCAGCTCGCCAACCGTTCTCTGCACACCGGCTCAGGGAGTGAGCCCTTCCAGCCGGCATACGTGTCGGCCAGAACGAGACAGCGCAGACGTTGGGGATACATGCGATAAAACTCCTGGGCCAGGATCCCGCCCCACGATAGACCGAGGACGTGGGCACGCACGACACCAAGTTCGTCAAGGAAGCGCGCAAGACAACGCGCGTAGTCTGCCGTTGTGAACGGCTCGGTGGGATCGGAGGATGACCCGGCGCCTGGCGCGTCCCACGCCACGACCCTAAAGCGATCGGACAGCACAGTGACTTGGCGCCGCCAACACCGTGAATCGCAGAGGAATCCATGAAGAAGCACAAGCGCAGGGCCTTCGCCGGCCTCACGGTACGCGATCGAGTGGCCCTCGACCTGCGCGAACTTCAGCTCTGCGTCAGACATCCGATGGGCCCCATGCTATCGGTCCGCGCGAACGCTCGGCTGATTATCGGTCCCGAACCAGAAAGCGATCGCCGCCAAGTTGCGATGAGGAAATGCGAATCGCCTATGCGCGGAACTTGGCCCGATTTCATTCGCATCGACAATCCCGCTGCGGCAGGCGTACCGCCCACTGTCGCTGGCGACCCGGCGCCTGGTCGACGGAACAACGGCGATTCGCAGTCGTGGATCAGCGAGGTCGGGAAGTGCGGGGCTGCCGCGCCGAAGCGTCGGGGCGCTGTGGCAGACGACGTTCGTGAACGTAGTGTACGAGCTCGGCAATCTCATTCGCGGCCAAGTGACAGCGCGCATCTACGCCAGAGACGTGGTGGACGAACATGCAGCAGCCTTTGTGGGGGCATTTCGGCGAGACGAAGTCTACGTCGCTGAACGCCTTCATCAATACGACACTCGGCGGCATCGCATTTGGCGACGTGTTCCACGCGCCGCATGGCTCGTGCGAAGCCCCCACCGTGGTGGTTCAAATCGGCCGTCGACGATTGCGTCTTGATAAGTTCCTGCGAGCAGTAGACTTAGAGGAAGGGATTTGCCGGACGTTCGCTTGCACTGCGCCGGCGAGACCGGATGATGCACATGCCCCGCATGTTCCGTTCCTTCGTTCGTTCCACCCTCGCCGTCTTCGCGATCGCGCTTACCGGATCCGCAGGGTACGCGCAGACTCCCCCACAGGCGCCAGGCTCTCCGCGAACGCGCGTCGGCGTGGCGCTCGGCGGCGGGAGCGCGCGCGGCCTCGCGCATGTCGGCGTGCTCAAGTGGCTCGAGGAGCACCGCATCCCGATCGACGTGCTGTCCGGCACCAGCATGGGCGGCCTCATCGGGGGCTCTTATGCGACCGGCCTGACACCGCCGGAGGTCGAAGCGATGCTCGCGGAGATTGACTGGGATGCGATGTTCGGACGCAGCGGATTCGAGTTCGCCAACGTCCGGCGCAAGCGCGATCTCCGGTCGTATCCATCGCATCTCGAATTCGGCCTCAAGAACGGCCTGGCGCCGCCGTCGTCGCTCAACAACGGCCAGCAAGTGGATCTTTTCCTGGCACGCATCGCAGCGCCTTACTACGGCATCACGACGTTCGACGATCTGCCGACACCATTTCGGTCGGTTGCCGTGGACCTGAAAACCGCTCGCTTCGTGGTGCTCGATCGTGGATCGCTCGCCACGGCGATGCGCGCGACGATGTCGTTGCCGCTGATCTTTCCGGCGATCGAAGACGGCGATCGCCTGCTCGTGGACGGCGGCGCGATGAACA
>JAICRA010000051.1 GCA_025937615.1 Thermomicrobiales bacterium
GGAGCTTCGCGCAAATGGAAATCAGCGGGCAGCATCGCTTCTCAGCGCCGCGGGAGCGCGTGTGGGAACTCTTGCTCGATCCAAAGATTCTGCAACAGTGTCTTCCAGGCGCCGAGGAGATGGTCGAAGTGGGTCCTGAAGAGTACGAGGCCCGCTTGAAGATCGGCGTGGCGGCGATTCGCGGCACGTACCAAGGTCGCGTCAAGATCGTCGAAAAGGACGAACCGACCTCGTACCGCATGGCGGTCGAAGGGAAGGGTCCAGCCGGACAGATCTCGGGCGACGCGAAGATCGATCTTGCGCAGGACGGTGAAGGGACGCTCGTGAACTGGGTCGGCAACGCCAACGTGCGCGGCACTCTGGCCCGCGTCGGCGGCCGGGTGATGCAGCCGGCGGCAAAGATGATCGTCGGTCAGTTCTTCTCCTGTCTGGAACAGAAAGTCAGTTAGTCGGTCAGTCGGTTAGTCGGTCAGCAGGCGACGCTCTGCTTCCTGACTTCCCGACTGACCGGCTTCATACTCGGGGGTAGGAGTGCGCGTGCCGATCGCATTGACAGTCAACGGCGTTGAGCGCCGGGCCGAAGTCGAGCCCAGGACGCTCCTGGTGCAGTATCTCCGTAATGAACTGGCGCTAACCGGGGCGCACATTGGTTGCGAGACGAGCCAGTGCGGCGCCTGCACGGTGCTGATGGACGGGCAAGCGGTCAAGAGCTGCACGATCCTCGCGGTCCAGGCTGACGGCGCCGCGGTGACGACCATCGAAGGTCTGGCTCCGGTCGGAACGCTACACCCGGTACAGTTGGCGTTCTGGAACGAGCATGGCCTGCAGTGTGGGTTCTGCACGCCGGGGATGGTCCTCTCCACCGTCGCGCTCCTCGCCGACGATCCCGATCCCAGTGAGGAGTCGATCCGACACGGGTTGGAGGGGAACATCTGCCGCTGCACCGGTTATCACAACATCGTCCGCTCTGTGCAGACGGCCGCGAAAAACTTGGCCGCGGGAGCGACTCCCGAGCCGCTGTCGAGTCGCGATTCGGCGCAAGCGAGGTAGTGCGATGAACCCTTCACAGTTTGCCTACCAGCGCGCCGGAAGTGTCGAGGAAGCGATTGCGCTCTTAGAGGAGCATGGGGAGAACGCCAAACTGATCGCTGGCGGCCACAGTTTGCTGCCCATCATGAAGTTGCGTCTGGCGGAGCCGGAAACACTGGTCGACATCGGGCACATCCCGGAGTTGAGGGGGGTGCGGCAGGCCGATGGCGAGATCGCGATCGGTGCGTTGACTACACATCATCAGATTGCTTCCGCCACTGAGGTCCGATCCGCGGTTCCGCTCCTCGCGGACACGGCGGCACGCGTTGGCGACCGGCAAGTTCGTAACCGGGGCACGATCGGCGGCGCGGTTGCACACGCCGACGCGGCCGCTGACTATCCGGCAGCGATCCTCGCTCTCGACGCGTCGATCGTCGCCAGGGGACCTCAAGGCGAGCGACGAATTCCGGCGCGGGAGTTCTTTCTCGATTTCCTCACGACCGCGTTGCAGCCGGACGAGATCCTGACCGAGATCCTCATTTCGCGTCCGGCAGAAGGACACGGCTGGAGTTACCAGAAATTGGCGAACCAGGCGTCGGGATACGCCATCGTCGGGGTTGGGGTGGTGGTGGCCCTCGACGGCCAGAGCGCGGCGGCGGATGTTCGCGTCGGTGTCACCGGTGCCGCAGCCGTTGCGTGGCGGGCAGAGGCAACGGAGACGGCGCTGCGTGGTCAGCGGCTGGACGATGGCGTTGTTACCGCGGCGGCCGATCTGGTCGATGGCGGGATCGATTTCCTGGATGATCTTCATGGCTCCGCCGAGTACCGGCGCCGCGTCACGCGCGGCCTCACCCGCCGCGCCATCGTCGAGGCCGGCGGACGGGCTCGCCAAGGCTGAGTTTTTCGGTCAATACGACCGCGGGAGGCCCAGGACATGCTGGGCTAGATAGCTCAGCACCAGATTGTTCGACACCGGGGCAACTCGGTAGAGCCGCGTCTCGCGGAACTTGCGCTCGACATCCCGTTCGGCGTTGAATCCGTGGCCGCCGAGGGTATCGACGGCGGCGTTCGCGGCCCCCCAGCTTGCCTCGGACGCCAGCAATTTGGCGGTATTCGCCTCGGCGCCGCAAGGGAGATTGGCATCGAATCGAGCGGTGGCGCGGCGCGCCATCAGATCGGCTGCTTCGACCTGCGCCCACGCCATAGCCAAGGGAAACTGGATCCCCTGGTTGGCGCCAATGGGGCGCCCAAAAACCTCCCGCGTCTTCGCGTGTCCTGCAGCTCGCTCGATGAACCATCGCCCGTCGCCGACGCATTCGGCGGCGATGAGGATGCGCTCCGCGTTCCAGCCATCGAGGACGTGCCGGAATCCCATGCCTTCGGCGCCGATCAGTGCATCGGCGGAAACCCGCAACGCATCAATCGTCACCTCGTTGGTCTCGTTGTTCATCAGCATGCGAAGCGGACGAAGCTGGATAGCCTCGCCAGCCTCCCTAAGATCAATCAGGAAGAGACTAAGACCGGCGGTGGGACGAGAGTCGTCGCGAGGTGACGTACGCGCCAGCAGCACCATGAGATCGGAATGCTGTACTCGCGAAATGAAGATCTTGCGACCGGTGATGACGTAGTCGTTGCCGTCCCGGACGGCTGCGGTCTCGATGCGGGTCGTGTCCGTCCCGGCCGTTGGTTCGGTAACCGCAAACGCCTGCAGGCGCACCGCGCCAGAGGCGATTTGCGGCAGGTAGCGCTCCTTCTGCTCCTCCGAGCCATGGCGAAGCAACGTACCCATCACGTACATCTGAGCGTGGGCGGGACCCGCGTACCCGCCACTCTCGTTGATCTCTTGCAGGATGGCGGCGGCTTCGCGCAAACCGTACCCGAGCCCGCCGTAACGCGTTGGAATGAGTGCGGCTAGCCAGCCGGCGTCGGTCAGGGCCTGCACGAACGCCTCGGGATACCCTCGCCTTTGATCCAGATCGCGCCAGTACGCATCAGGAAACTGCATGCAGAGGGCGCGCACTTCACGTCGCAATCTCAGGATCTCCGGAGGATCCGCAAACGGATCGATGTCGGTCTTCGCGCCCAACTCCTCTCTCATCAGAATGATCGTTTCCTCGCCCATTGCCGCTCGTGTTCGAGAGGCGCGATCCTACGGCGAGTGACGGCGGGATGGCAAACTCCGTCCCGGACGTAGCAAAGTCGAGTGAGGGGAGACGGTCATGAGACGAACAGAGGGAGCGCTCCCGCCGTCGGTGCTGCTCACTGTTGACAGCGAAAGCCATCTGGCAACGCTTACGCTGAACCGGCCGGAGGCGCTCAACGCCATCAGCCGTCAACTCGCGGCGGAATTGCTGAAAATGTGCAGTGCCCTTTCCGATCGAGACGACGTCCGGGTCACCATCGTTTCCGGTGCCGGGGAGCGTGCCTTCTGCGCGGGCGCCGACCTCAAAGAGCGGCGGATGCTCTCTCGGGGAGAGCGGACCGCCCACACGGTGGCGATCGAAGCCGCCGCCGAAGCGCTGGCGGCCTTGCCGATGCCGACCATTGCGGCAGTGCGCGGCTTTGCCCTCGCGGGGGGCGCCGAACTGGCCATCGCCTGCGATCTCCGTGTCGCCGCGGAGGATGCCACTTTTGGTTTCCCTGAGGTGAAGATCGGCATTTTCCCTGGAGCGGGCGGTGCGCTGCGATTGCCGCAGATTGTCGGCGGCGGCGCCGCGCGCGATCTGCTCTTTACCGGGCGACGGGTAACGGCGGAGGAGGCGTACCGACTGGGGTTGGTCGACCGGCTCGCGCCCGTCGACTCAGTCCTGCAGAGCGCGGCCGAGCTTGCGGCCTCGATTGCCGCAAACGCGCCGCTGGCCGTAAGGGCGGTGAAGACCGCCCTGAGGGAGACTTACGGCACGCCGTTTGAGGATGCCCGCCGCGCCGTCAACACGCTGCGAGCCCCCCTCGACAACACGGATGACTACGAAGAAGGTCTGGCGGCGTTCGTGAACAGGCGCTCGCCGCGCTTTACCGGTCGCTGACCGTCCTAGCGATGGCGACAAGTGCCCGCACCCGGTTGGGATCGACTCGATTGGCGACGATCCCGTCGACCTTGGCTGCTGTGCCGATAATCGCACCATCGGCAACCGCCAGCAGCGAGGGGAGGGTCTCCTCTGTCGCGCCACTGCCGATATAGATCGGCGTACTGGGCAGGACCGCTCGCACTGCTTGCAGATCGGCGAGCTTCGTCGGGCGTCCGGTACCCGTGCCGGAAACAATCACCGCGCCTGCGAGGCCACGCTCGACGGCGTCTTCTGCCAGTTCGCAGATCGGGCGCTTGGAGAGCGGCGCGGCGTGCTTGACATCGACATCCGCCCAGACGGCTATGGGAGCGTCCAGGCGACGGATGAGCGCCTGGACGGCGTCGGCCCGTCCCTCGATCAGTCCCTGGTCGGTCACCGCCGCCCCGGCATAGACATTGGCGCGGACAAATTGGCCGCCTGCGAGTGCCGCGATGGCGACTGCGGCTTCCACGTCATTGCGAAGGACGTTCACGCCGACGGGAAGTCCGCTCTCGGCGCATGCCACCGAGACAGCCAGCGTCATGGCGGAAACCGTTTCCGGCCCGACAGCTCCCTTGTGGAAGGGTACGTCGCCAAAGTTTTCAACGACGAGCGCGTTCGCTCCGCCGCCCGCCCAGGCCGCCGCATCCCAGCGGACTGCTTCCAGAATCGCCCCCATATGGCGTGCGGACTCACCCCTCGCCGAACCCGGAAGCGGAGGAAGATGGATGACGCCAACGATGCGAAACACCGGAGCGGCCCTCGCCTCTGGCTGGTTTTTCATTAGCGGCCAGCCCGAGCCGAAACGAGTCCGGCGGCAGCGGCACCAACCGCAAACAGGAGCAGGAAGACCGCGAAGAGGGTAAAACCGCCGCGGGAGCGAACGGCCTGAGGATCGTGGCGCACGTACCGCGCGTAGAGTAGAGAGAGAGCCAGGACCAGCGCACCGCCGGCCACGCCAAAATAGATCAGCGCCTGGGGGCCCACGCCACTCCTCACTCCGTCAATCGGCCGCGGCATCTGCCCTTGTCAGCGAGGAGAATGGTACCGCGCCCCGTGAATCCGACCTGGGCTACACTCATAGTGACAGCGAAACTGTCATCATCGAAGGACCTCTGGCGATCCGAGCCTATGGTTATGGAGCGGGGTATGCTAATGGGGAGCGACAACCGAGACGGACGAGCTGGCGACGGGCGGCCACGAGCGACCCAATCGCGCCCTCGCATATCGCGGCAGCGGGGTGGTTCGCTACCGGTTGGCAGTGCCGCGATCGGGACTAGGTCGCCAGACCCGTACCGGTACACGATGGCCGATCTCGAGGCGGAATCAGGACTCTCGGCGCGCACGATCCGTTTCTACATCACCGAGGGGCTGCTTCCCCCCGCTCGTGGCCGCGGCGTCGGGGCCACGTACAGCCCGGCGCATCTGCTCAGACTCAAAGCTATCGAGCTGCTCAAGAAAGACAACACTCCGTTGCAGCAGATCCGGCAGCGCCTTCAGGACATGCGTGACGCGGAGCTCGCCGCCATGCTCGAAGTCGAGACGGCGCCGCCCGAAGACCGCTGGCGTCGCGTCATGCTTCACCCCGACCTCGAGCTTCACGTGCGCGAGCGGGGGGGGCGCAGTCGTGACTACACCTTCGAGAAAGTCGTGGACCTGATCGTGAAGCAGTCGGAGATCCTGATCGACCAGCAGCTGCGGGATGCTGACTGATGCCAACCCAGGGCCCCAATGAGCGATTCTGGATTCCGGACAACCCCGACGGCAGCGGATGGGCGGAGGTTGACTGGGTAAGCGCGTCCCGGGGATCGCGCTACCACTATCGGCACGTCGGAGCGGCCGAGGACGAGGGGTCGCGGCTGCCTGCCTTTTACCGGGTGGTAACCCGTCTCGAGTCCGAGGCATTACATGCGCACGAAAATAGCTATTTCGTGGCGCGGGAGAGGCTGGCGGATTTTCTCGCCGAGGTCATCTTCGCGGCTGGCGCGGAAGTCATTTGGCATGTTGAGCCCTGCCCGAGCCCGCCTCCGGAAAGCGGGTTAGGTCACTAGCCAACGAAGAGCGGAAAACCGGGGCGGCCTGGCCGCCCCGGTTTTACGCGTCGCTATTGCCGTAGTCAAGACCGAAGGAGGTTCATAACGTCCGGGCCACCGACCGAGAGACCGGAGGCGACGTTGCCGTTGGCATCGATCAGAATCGCGGAAGGTGTCCCGGAGGCGCCGAAGGCTTCACCGGTGCGGAACCCCTGGTCGAGGAGAATCGTCGACTCGAAGCCGTGTGCGCGGTTCGCTTCCGGGTCGCCGGTCGAGATGAGCACGAGTTGCGGCGCGCCCTCGGGCCGGTCTTTCTCCCAGCTCTTGATATCTGGGACGAGCCGCTGGCAGAAGCCGCACCCTGGGTTCCAGAACAGGAGAGCCGTGCGGCCATTGCGATTCTCGTCGAGGTTCACCTCCGTGCCCTCGAGATTCCGCAGCTGCACGTTCGGCGCTTTGCCCCCAACGGGAACCCCGCGAGGCCCCGCGGGCGCGTCCGATTCATCGGCCGTCGAGGGATCCAGCAAGTTCGGCGCCTCGTTCCTGAGAAGCGAGATCACTGTCGGCCCACCGACAGCGAGACCGGAAGCGATCTTGCCGTCGGCCCCAACCAGCACCGCCGAGGGGGTGCCGCTGGCGCCAAAAGCGCGTCCGACGTTGAAACCGGAATCGATAACGACCGGCGAGGAAAATCCTTGCTCGCGGTTCCGTTCGACATCTCCAGTCGAGACGACCAGGAGTTTGGGTGCGTTTTCGGACCGACCGGACTCCCAGGTCTTGAGGTCGTCGAGCATGCGCTGGCAGAAGCCGCAGCCGGGGTTCCAGAACAGCACTGCCGTGGGGTGCCCGGCGAAGTCAGCCAGCCGCACTAGTTCCCCATCCAGATTGTTGAGTTCGACGACCGGCGCGTCTTTACCGATGCTGGCGATTCCCCGCGGCGCCTGAGCATTGGCGGAGGGCTGCCGGGCCTGGATGGGCCTCGGCGCAGCGGCGGGACGCGGCTTAGGCACCAGCACCTTGCCTTCAGCGGCCTGCTTGACGAGGGTGCTAATCTGCTGGGCGCCCCCGGCCGCGCCGCTACCGATGGTTCCATCCGGCCGCACCAGTACGGCCGTCGGTGTCCCGAACGTTTGGTAGGCGTCGGCCACTTCGTTGTCCCGTTGCATCAGCACGTGGGTCAGATTGTGCTGCTTCGCCTTGTTGCGGTTGTCCTCGAGCGACCCGCGTGTAATGACGGCGATGGTCAGTTTTTCAGCGAGATCGCGCTGCCATTTGCCGACGTCGCCCATCATCGCATTGCATGGGCCGCAACTGGGATCGGTAAACAGCAGGAGGACGGGCTTGTCGGTCGCCCGCAGTGCATCCAGCGTCATCGTCTCCCCATAGAGACCGGACAGGCTGAACGCTGGCGCGGGTGCGCCGAAGGCCAGTCCTTCCTCCTCGTCTTCTTCGTCGTCTTCGGCGGCGTCAGGGATCTCGATGTCCGCCTCTTCAAGTGCGGCTTCGATCCGGTCGAGCCGAACGAGCAAACGCCCGTTTTGACCGAGGAGATGCACGAGCAGCCAGGCGACACCCGCCAATGCGGCGAGCACGACGACCGCTACGACGAGCATTACCCATTCAAAGGTGGTCAGTCCGCTGAACACCTCAGTCAGGGCAGGTCCGGGGTCATTGTTGACAAACCCGGAAATAGCGACGAAAGCCGCGAGCACCGCCAGGACAGCATTCCGGATCAGCGTCGACGGACCGATCTCAGATGTCGTCAGTTGCCCAAAACAATGGCAGTCGAACTTGCGGCCCCGGGAGAGGTTGTAGCCGATGCCCGCGATAAAAACCCCCAACAGGATCAACGCGAGCAATGCTCCCCACTGCGCCGTGGCGGCGGGGATCAGGAGCACCGCGATGACGAGTTCGGCAATCGGCAGCGCGATCCCGCCCGCCCGCGTAAACCGTTCTGGAACGCCGAATGACCGCATGGCGGCCTGGGATCCGGAGAGATCGAAGAGCTTGGAAACCCCCGACACTACGAAGACCGCGGCCAAA
>JAICRA010000179.1 GCA_025937615.1 Thermomicrobiales bacterium
CTCCACCGTCTCGCCGCGCATGCGGAGAGCGGTCACCAGCGCACCAATTTGAGCTGGGGTCACCGCCCCGGTCATGATCTGGTCCATCGCGGCCGCCGCCAGGTCCGCATCGAGGGTGCCACCTTCGACGACGGTGCGAATGGCGCTCTTGATATCAGGGTCGTCGGCCACGAACCGGTCCTTCCCTCGGCTAGCCGTAAGTAGTCGCAAGGGCCAAGTCCCGCATCGGCGCCCGCCGCCCCAAAAAGTTGGCAAGCAAATCGTTACCGGTTGGCGTCAAAATCGATTCTGGATGGAACTGGACGCCTTCGACCGGCAACGACCGATGTCGCAGGCCCATGATGAGGCCATCGGCCTCGGCCGTGACCTCGAGCTCTGGCGGCAGTTTCGTCCGTTCGACGATTAGCGAGTGATACCGTGTGGCTTGAAATGGATTTGGAAGTCCCGAGAAGACGCCCGCGCCGTCGTGGGCAATCATCGAGACCTTGCCATGCATGAGTTTCGGCGCGCGCACGATAGTCCCCCCGAACGCGGCTCCGATCGCCTGATGCCCAAGACAGACACCGAGGATCGGCACGGCGCCAGCTAGTCGCTGCACAAGCGGGACAGAGATACCGGCCTCGCTCGGCGTGCACGGTCCTGGGGAAATGACGATGCCGTCCAGCGCCGGTACGAGCCGTTCAACTTCGCCGACCGTCACCGTATCGTTGCGCCGCACGACCACATCCGCGCCGAGCTCGGTCAATGCTTGATAGAGGTTGAAGGTGAACGAGTCATAGTTGTCCAGAAGTAGAATCATCGCCCGGCTCCTAACGCCCGCTCACTGGCTTCGAGCTCCTCAGCCAGTTCGATAGCGCGCAATGGACCTCGCATCTTGTGTAGTGATTCCGCGTGCTCCCCTTCCGGCGTGCTGTCCGCGACGATTCCACCCCCGGCCTGCATGGAAACGATGCCGTCCTTGATCACCATCGTGCGCAGGGCAATCGCGGTGTCCATTCCCCCCGAGAAGTCGACGTAGCCCGCCGCACCGGCATAGGGGCCACGCCGGTCCGTCTCCAGCTCCGCAATGATCTCCATGGCACGGATCTTCGGCGCGCCCGATACCGTGCCCGCCGGGAAGCACGCCCGCAAGGCGTCGAGTCCGGTCAGTCCCTCGGCAATACCGCCCTCCACGTTGCTGACGATATGCATCACGTGGGAGTAGCGCTCGATCTCCATGAACCGGGGTACTTTGACTGATCCGGGGGCCGAGACGCGACCGATATCGTTCCGCCCGAGATCGACCAACATGACGTGCTCCGCTCGTTCCTTCTGATCGGCCAGGAGATCACGCGCGAACGCCTCGTCCTCCTCCGGTGTCTCACCTCGGGGTCGCGTTCCGGCAATCGGGTGGTTCGCGACGGTGCGACCTTCCAGACGGACGAGGAGCTCCGGCGAAGCCCCCACGATCTGGTGGTCAACGAAGTCGAGATAGAACATGTACGGCGACGGATTGATCGTGCGCAATGCACGGTAGACCGTGAACGGGTGGACATTGGTGGCGACGTCGACCCGCTGTGAGAGGACGACCTGGAAGATGTCCCCGGCCGCAATGTACTCCCGGGCCGTCTCGACCATCTCCAGATATCGCTCCCGCGATGTATTCGGGACCTGGCGATCTTCGGCGGAGCGTGGCGAGAGCTCACCGCCGAGCGGCATAGCGGGATGTTCGGTACGGAGCCGAGTGATGAGCTCGTCGATTCTCGCTTCGGCCCGGTCGTACGCCTCGCGGAGGGGAAGCTCGCCAAGCGGGACATGAGCCACGGCCTTGATCGTCCTGGCCAGGTGATCGAAGACCAACAGCGCGTCCGTCAACATCCAGACGCCGTCCGGAAGGTCGAGTCCAGGTCCGGGCGCCGACGGCACCCGGGGTTCGAATGCCCTGACCGCTTCGTAGGACAAATATCCGACAGCACCGCCCGTGAATCGAGGTAGGGGGAGATCCGGCATCTCAGGCGCCCGCCCCGCGGCAATCATGCTCGCCAGCGGCACCAGCGGATCGTCGTATGGCGTTGCCGCGGACTGTCCCCCAGCCGATTCCAGGGTCGCCACCCCAGCACGCATCGTAAGCACAGCGATCGGTTCAGAGCCAATGAACGAGTAGCGGGCGAGACGCTCCCCACCCTCGATACTCTCCAGGAGGAAGGCCGGCCCGGAGCCGCGAATCTTCAAAAAGGCGCTGACCGGCGTCTCCAGGTCTGCCATGACTTCGCGGAAGATCGGTACCGCGCGGATGTCGCTGTTTCGCCGAGCGATCTCGGCAACCTCATCGAGGGACGGTCGCGTCGACCAGCGCTCCGACCGCCCCTGCATGTTGGAACCGGTCTTCACTGCCTGAACCATCGCAACCTCCTCACCGCCGCGATCGTCGCGAAACACAAAAAACCCCCGTCCCAAAAGGGACGGAGGCGCATAGGCCGCTCCGCGGTACCACCCTCATTGGATCCAGGCAGACCCGGATCCCACTCTGCCGCGCGACGAGCGTTGCCGCCAAGGATCGCGCGTCTCCCTGTAACGGGGGAGTATCCGGCGCCGCCTACTCGGTCTTACGACTGTTCGGGACGCGACTCACGGACCCATTCGGCGCCACAGGGGCTCCAGGCTTGCACCATCCCCGGATCGCTCCGCCCGCGTTTGGCGGCGCCTACTCGCTCCGATCGACGTCGATACACTCTTCGCTTGCTGGCCGACTGTAGCAGCCGACGTACCTACTGTCAACTCATAGGAGAGCCGCCAGAATTGGCCGGCGGCTCTCCAAATCAGCGCGAGTGAGCGACGTTACTGAACCTGGACGGTCGCTCCCGCTTCCTCCAGTTTGGCCTTGGCCGCGTCTGCCTCTTCCCGCGAGACGCCCTGGCGTACAGCCTTCGGGGCGCTATCGACGAGATCCTTGGCCTCTTTGAGGCCGAGGCTCGTCAGCTCCCGGACCGCCTTAATGACCTGAATCTTGTTCGCCCCAATCTCGGTCAGCATGACGTCGAACTCCGTCCGCTCTTCTTCCGGAGCCGCGGCTGCGCCGCCGCCGCTAGGGCCGGCTGCCACGCCGACGGCCATTGGCGCCGCCGCGCTGACGCCCCATCGCTCCTCGAGCTGCTTCACGAGCGCGTTGAGCTCGAGAACGGTCATACCTTCGAGCGTTGAAATGACTTGCTCTTGATCCACGTTTTCACTCCTTCAATTTCGAGCCAGTTGCGGGCCCTGTACAAGCGTTTGACGTCCAGCAGTTCGCTCTGCATCAGCGGCTAGCAATAGATCCCTAACTGGGGGTCTGAGCGGGTTCTCCCTGCTCCGCACGAGCATTGAGCAGATAGACCATCGAGCGTGAAGGACCGGATAGAACCGAAAGGGTCCGGGACATAGGCGAGACCAGCATCCCGAGGAGCCGCGCCTGCAGCTCCTCTCGCGACGGCAGCGTGGCGATCGCGTCGACGTCCGCGGCGGTGACGGTGCGAGCACCCATCACACCGCCTTTCACCGAGAGAATCCGTGACGTGCGGACGAAGTCGCTGACCGCCTTTGCGGTCTGGACGGCGTCTTCGAAAGAGAAGACCAGCGCCGACGGACCCTCGAGCAACGGATCGAGCCCGACGACGCCCGCGTTGCCAGCCGCGATGCGTGTCAGCGTGTTCTTGGCGATGTGGATCTCAGCTCCAGACAGGCGCAGATTACCGCGCAACGTCTGTAGGTCCGTAACCTTGAGCCCGCGGTAATCAGTCACGATGACCAGGTTCGCGCGCGATAGCTGATCGGACAGCACGTCGATTGTTTTCGCCTTTTGGCGAGTTGGCATCGAAGTTCACCTCCTTCCTCACTGGCGCTTTCGCCAACGAAACGGCCCCGGGTCAGAGCGACCCGGGGCGCAGGAAGGCACTGTTCGCCTCGCCGTGAGCACTTCCGGGCCTCGGTCGGACATTAAGCAGTGAGATCACCGCACCGACGGTCTTCGGCCGGGACTGATCGTTGGTGTTGTCGAGCCGATTCCCTAGGCCGCGGCCTGACCTGCCGCCGCCACCGTGGCCGGGACATCCAGATGAATGC
>JAICRA010000353.1 GCA_025937615.1 Thermomicrobiales bacterium
ACCGTGAGCAGCGGAGTCGTCTCTGCCGAGCGCAGTGCGCCGCCCGCCGCAATTCCGACCGAGAAGGCCGCGGCAGCGGCGTTCGTCGGCGCCTCGATCAGCACGAACCCGTCGTGCTCCCCGAAGCCGTACCAGAACCCGTGCAGCTTCCCGCCGAGTCGTTCGACGACGCCGCGCGCTACCTCGCGCCGATCCTCCGGCTTCCTGATGAGGCGCGCCCAGGCTTCGGGCGTATAGCTGAAACGCATGAGGTAGTGCGGCATGAGGACCTCGCTCTGCGAATTCGCACGAATGCGGGTTCAAGGCGGCGAATCCCGGACGCGAGGTCCGGGACCGGGCATCGGCGGCCTCAGCGATTATCGGGCCTGGTCGGCGTTGCCGCCAGCAGGCGACGCATGGGCCAGGTAGCGAAAGAAGCCGATTTCGATCCCGCTCGGGTCGACCGTCTTGAAGTGCCGATGGCCGTAGCTCGTGGTCCGGAGCTCCTGGACGATCGGTGCGCCAGCGCCCGTCACGCGGGCGTACCATGCCTCCAGATCCGGCACCTCGATGTAGAAGCCGCCGGTCAGCGCCGGCATGCCGGACCCCGCCTCGATCTCGATCAACCCGCTCCCGTTCGGGGCACGGAAGATCGTCCCACGCGCCTCCGGTCCGTGATCCCAGCTCCGATGTACCTGGAGCTGCAGGACGTCGCGATAGAAGGCGACGGTCTCGTCATAGCGCCGCGTGAAGTAGTAGAAGCGGAACTCGAGCGGACGCGCGAGGTCCCCTTCCCCAGAGGCCCCGGTCATGGCCCCGACCAGAGGTTCGCCCGGTTCATCAGCGACCGCTTACCGTCGTTCCTGCGAGTCGGCTTGCTCCCGAAGCACCCGGCTGCTCGCCGTGGCACCCTCCGGCCTGGAGGAATAGCGCGCCGCGGCCTGCCACCGGCCGTTCGGCTGTCGCCGCCAGACGTCGGTGATGAAGAAGTCACCACTGCGGTCTTCGCCACGAACGGTCGCCTTCAGCCGGGCAACGAAGCTCGCCACCAGGACATCGGTGCCTGCCTCCCGTACGTGAAGGTCGCGGATTGCCAGACTGTCGGTTCGATACTCGCGGAGCTGGGCAAACCACACCGCCCGGGAGAACGGCCGGTCCGGGCTCGCGGATACTATGAGCGTGAAATCCGGCGCGAGAATACCGTCGAGCAGGGCCGAATCACGGGTGATGAGACCGTCGGCCCAGGCGCGCTCCAGGTGTGCGATGTGGGCCGTGTCGGCGGCGCGTGAAGATTCGAGCGTTGGTGGTGCCGCGTGCTGCTGCGAGTGAACCCGGTGCGGTGCCAGCAGTACCGCCACGACCGTCACGCCGCCTGCGATGATGTGTCGAATCATGAGATTTCAGATGTGTAGAAATTGGTTGAGGTTGCGTCGCGGATCAGCCGTTTCCTGCAGGTCGACACCGGACGTGCCGCATTCGGGTCAGAATGCACCTCTGGCCGCCGGGCTCGAGGCCGTCAGGAACGAGCCTCGTCCGCTCCTGCTCGAGCGCGCTGAGAATGTCTCGGGGTAGCGCACGGCCCCGCTCGCTCATGGCGTGGCCGCCCCTCGGGCTTGCGTACAACCGATACCGCCGGCAGCGGCGAGAGGGCGTTCAGGAGAAGCAGAGTGCCGCTGACGACAATGGCGGCTCGGCGTCTTCTCGATCTTCGGCGGCGGAACCATCAGCAACATTTCAATCAACCCTGACCTGCCGGATCATCCCATGCTCGATGTGCGATCGCCCATCCGGAGCAGTCGCCATGCAGACCATCACATACTCCCCCGGCGTGAGATCGGCCTCGAAGAACGATTCCATTCCCGGTGCGATGGCCGCGATGCCGCCTGC
>JAICRA010000098.1 GCA_025937615.1 Thermomicrobiales bacterium
GCGTCAACGTCGAGCTTGGCCTCCCGCGCGTGCCCTACCGTGAGACCATCTCGGCCAAGACAATCGCCGAGTACAAGCACAAGAAGCAGACCGGTGGCGCGGGTCAATATGGTCACGTCTTCCTCGAACTGGAGCCCCTCCCGGACTCCGAGTTCGAATTCGGCGAGAGGGTGTTCGGCGGAGCGGTGCCACGCAATTTCTACCCGGCCGTAGAGAAAGGCGTGCGGGAGGGAATGGAGTCTGGTCCCGTTGCCGGCTTCCCGGTCACGAATGTGAAAGTTACCCTGACAGACGGCTCGTACCACGCGGTCGACTCGAACGAGATGTCGTTCAAGATCGCCTCCAAGGAGGCATTCAAGAAAGGCATCTTGCAAGGGAAGCCGGTGCTACTGGAACCGATCATGACGCTGCGAGTCACCGTTCCAGAATCGTACACGGGCGACGTGATGAGCGACCTGAACACCAAGCGAGCTCATGTCAGCGGCATGAATCCTGGCTCCAACAGCACGACGACGATCGAAGCGACTGTCCCGGCGGCTGAGATTCAGCGATACGCGACCGACCTCCGCTCTATTACTCAGGGGCGAGGCTCGTTCACGACCGAGTTTTCCCACTATCAGCCAGTCCCCGCGCACATCGCCGATCAGGTAAAAGCCGCGGCTGCCAAGCAGGCCGAAGCGGCTCACGCGTGACGCAAGAGAGTGGAAGCAATCGGCAAGTCGACGAGCTGCTCGATGTCGACCCGGAGTCGCTTTCCCGCGGAGAACTGATCGACCTCGTGCGCGAACTGCAAGAAGCACTGACCGGCAGAGTGCGGCCGTTGCCAGTGTCCACCCCGACTGCGGGCAATGCACGCTTGCACCCGATCAGTGCCGTTCCTGGAGTCGATTACACGGTGGTCTTCGACGGCGGATCTCTTGGCAACCCGGGAAAGGGGTACGGCAGCTACGAGATCGCCGGGCCGGACGGGACCGTTGCCACGCGTCAGGTCCAGTTCGGCAACGATATGACGAACAATCAGGCTGAGTTTCGCGCCATCATCACCGCTCTTGAAGACTTGCTGGAGCGCGTTGGTCCGCGGGCCAACGCGCTTTCGGTCGCCATCCGCGGCGACAGCCAGCTTGTCATACGCGGGCTCACCGGAGAGTGGCGCGTCAAACACCCGGGGCTGCAACCACTGCACCAGCGGGCCGCTGACCTGCTGCGGCGGTTTGGGACCGTTGATCTGGCGTGGCACCCGCGGCAAGAGTCGGTACGCACATTCGGTCATTGAGTGATGCGGTGTGTCGCACCTCGCCGCGCGAGTTCTCCGAATTGCTGGTGATGAGTCCCCGGGTGTACCACCAGGTGGGCTGGCTCCATCGTTTCTCGTTGACACCAGGCACGGTCTTGCGTACAGTTGAGTGGTATCCGGGCGGCTAGCTCAGCTGGTTAGAGCGCCACGTTGACATCGTGGAGGTCACTGGTTCGAGTCCAGTGTCGCCCACCCCGTGAGACAACCAAAGGCGCTTGCTCTGCGACCTTGGCGGAGTCTGTCTCCTTCATTGTCGAGTCTGCACCGAGACGCCGCGTCGGACGCGCGTTGTGGTACAGGAGCCCCCTATTTTGCCCGTGATTCGCGTTCGCGATCTGCGCAAAACCTATGACGTCCCCGAGCGGGAATCGGGTCTCCGCGCTTCCGTGGGCTCCCTCTTTCGTCGCCAGACCAAAGAGGTCGTTGCGGTTGACGGCATCTCGTTCGACGTCACGCCGGGCGAGGTAGTCGGTTTTCTCGGGCCCAATGGCGCAGGCAAGACGACGACACTCAAGATGCTCTCCGGTCTTCTCTACCCGTCGGGAGGCGAGGCCACTGTTCTCGGTCATGTCCCCTGGCAACGGGAGAGAGCGTATCTCCGCCAGATGACCCTGGTCATGGGGCAGCGCAACCAGCTTGTCTGGGACATTCCGGTCGCGGACTCATTCGAGCTCAATCGCGCCATCTACCGCATCCCCCAAGCCGAATTCCGCCAGACGCGCGACGAGCTGAGCGACTTGCTCGAGCTAGGTCCGCTATTGACGAAGCCGGTGCGCAATCTCTCCCTCGGCGAGCGGATGAAGTGTGAGCTGGCCGGGGCGCTCCTGCACCGGCCACGGGTGCTCTTTCTGGATGAGCCGACCTTGGGGCTCGATGTCACGGCACAGCGCCGGATTCGCGGGTTCGTCGCTGAGTATGCCGCCCGGTACGGCGCGACGGTCCTCCTGACCAGTCACTACATGGCCGATGTCGAAGCTCTGGCCGAGCGGGTCATCGTCATCCACCACGGGGCGTTACTCTTCGACGGCGCTCTTGGTGCGCTGGTCGAGCGCTTCTCGCCACACAAGACGGTTATCGTCGACCTCGAGCACGCCGGAGTCGGCTTCGAGCGCTACGGTGAAGTCGTCGCTGTCGACGGACTGCGTGTAACCCTGCGCGTGGGGAAGGCTGAGGCGGCCGCCGTCACGGCACGACTGCTGGCGGAGCTACCAGTGGTCGACTTGTCCGTAAGCGACCCGCCCATCGACGAGGTGATTGACACCGTTTTCACCAGCGGCGAGGAGCCAGTTGCCGAGGTCATTGAAACGCCAGAATCTGAAGTCGCGTCCGTACCGGAACCCGTGCCAGTATGACCGATCTCATCATTCTCTACCGTGCCCAGTTCAAAACCACCATCTCCAGCCAGCTCCAGTATCGCGGCTCGCTCGTGATCTGGATCATCGGCCTGATCCTGCAACCGGTCATCTACCTTTCGGTCTGGTCGACAGTCGCCCGGTCACAGGGTGGCAACGTTGACGGTTTCAACCCCAGCGACTTCGCCGCCTACTATCTCACCGCACTCGTCGTCTCCCAGGCGTCATTCACTTGGATCATGTGGGAGATGGAATACTGGATCAGGCAGGGAAATCTTTCTCCCCTCCTCGTGCGGCCAGTCCATCCGATTCATCAGCACATCGCCAACAATCTGACGTTCAAGCTGCTGACCATGGCCGTGGTGATACCGGTCGTGGTGGTGCTGACAATTGTCTTTCGGCCGAATTTCACCATTTCAGCCTGGAACGCCCTGGCCTTTGTGCCGGCATTGATCCTGGCGATGGCGCTGCGCTTCGCCGTGGAATGGACCCTGGCGTCGATTGCGTTCTGGGTCACGCGAGTCAACGCGATCAACCAGCTCTATTTCGTGGTGTTCCTCTTCCTGTCAGGTTTCGTCGCTCCGCTGGACCTCCTGCCGGGACCGGTGCGAGCAATCGCCGTGCTACTCCCGTTCTACCGGATGCTTGGTTTCCCAGTCGAGCTACTCCTGGGCCGGCTCAGCCCAACTCAGATCTTCGTGGGCTTTGGCGCCCAACTCGGCTGGCTGGCGCTCGCTCTCCTGCTCCTGAATGTCACCTGGGCGCGCGGCGTGCGGCAGTACTCGGCGGTCGGGGCTTGAGACGATGACCTCCCTTCGCCTCCTCGGGATTCATCTTCGGCTCGGCGTTCTCAACGAGCTCCAGTACCGAACGCACCTGTTCGTCCAGCTCGTTCAGTCGGGAGTCGGACTTCTCACAGCACTGCTCGGTCTGGGAGTCATCTTCTCCAAGACCGACTCGCTTGGCGGCTGGAGCGCTCCCGAGTTGCTGGCGATCGTCGGGGTCTACACACTGGTATCCGGAATCACTCAGGTTGTCGTCCAGCCGAGTCTTGCCCGTTTCATGGAGGACGTCCGGCTGGGAACGCTCGATTTCACGCTGACCAAACCGGTCGACGCCCAGGTCCTGATCAGCGTACGTCAGGTCGAGGTCTGGAAGCTCGTCGACGTCGTGGTCGGTTTCGTGGTGCTTGGCGTCGCGATCGGCGAACTCGGGGCATCGGTCGGACTCGCCGAGGCAGTCGCGTTCCTGGTGGCGCTGCTGGCTGGGGTAACGATCATCTACAGCTTCCTGCTGATCCTCGCTACCTGTGTATTCTGGTTCGTACGGTTAGACAACATTCTGAACATCTTTCAGAGCATGTATGAAGCTGGGAAGTGGCCGATCGGCATCTACCCGCCCTGGCTACGGACGATGCTGACCTTCTTGGTACCGATCGGGTTCGCGGTCACGGTCCCCGCCGAGGGGTTGGTTGGCCGCCTAGCTTCACCGAATCTGCTTGGCGCCGTCGCGCTCGCCGTTGCCCTGCCCTTGATTGCCCGGGCGTTCTGGCGCATCGGCGTCCGCCACTACTCTGGCGCTTCGGCGTAACACTTCAGCTACCTCCATCAGGAGGGTGAGCGTTCCGGTCTGGTCCAGGCCCTTTTGTTCCAAGAATGCCTTCATCGTTGCCCAAGACACCTGGGAGTACGCGTTCTTCCTGCGGCGAATCACAGCGAAGAAAGCTTTCCCCACGTGTAACGATTCAATTCGTTTCACGACATTCTGTGGCCTGCTCGGGATCTGTGCGAGAATCCTGTTTCGACGACGTTCACTCAAGATGTCCGGAGCCGGACGATGGCCCCTCTTCCCGGCGGCACCGTCGCCTTCCTCTTCACGGATATTGAAGGCAGCACCGCGCTCTGGGAGCGGGATCGGCCCGCGATGGCGGCTGCTGTCGAGCGCCACTTCACGCTCCTTGTCGAAGCCGTCGCCGCCCAGGGTGGCGTCCTGTTCAAGACGATCGGGGACGCGGCGCAAGCGGCCTTCCCAACCGTTCCGCACGCGATCGCCGCCGCCACTGCCGCCCAACTCGCCCTGCGGCGGGAAGATTGGGGTGAGCTTGGTCCCCTGCGAGTGCGGATGGCGATTCACGCCGGTGAGGCTACGCCAAAAGACGGCGACTACCTCGCCCCCGCACTCAATCGCCTCTCCCGCGTGCTTGCCACCGGCTACGGCGAGCAGATCCTGCTGACCGATACAGCGCGCGCCCTGGCGACGTCACTTCCGCTTGGCTATGCCCTGCAGGATCTCGGCAAACATCGGCTGCGAGACTTGATCGAGGCGGAACGCATCTTTCAGCTCTGCGGACCGGGGTTGCCGCCCGACTTCCCGCCCCTGAAAAGCCTCGATCAGCAGTCGACCAACCTCCCTACCCAGCCGACGGTGCTGATCGGCCGGGAGCGCGAGCTGGCGACGTTGCGCACCCTGCTCTCCGCTCGGGACACTCGGCTCGTCACACTGGTTGGTCCAGGGGGGACTGGTAAGACCCGACTCGCCCTGCAGGCAGCCGCCGAGTCGCTGGAGAACTTCGCCGACGGGGTCTGGTGGGTACCGTTGGCCGCTGTTTCCGATCCAGAGAATGTGGCGCAGGCGATCGCTGCCCCGCTCGGCATCCGGGAGGGCCCGGCCCAACCGTTGCTGGAGAGCCTGGCTGCTCACCTCCGCTCCCGCCAGACCCTGCTCCTGCTCGACAACTTCGAGCACCTCCGTGACGCTACTCCACAGATCCAACACCTGCTCCACTCTGCGCCGGGGCTCGTCGTGCTCGTCACCAGTCGGGAACCATTGCGCCTGCGCGCGGAGCGGGAGTTTCCTGTCGAACCACTGCCGCTTCCTGTCGCAGACACACGCATCTCGGTTGAGGATGCGCTCGGCGCTCCCGCGGTGCGGCTGTTCGTGGAACGGGCTCAGGCGCGCAAACCGGCATTCACGCTCGACGACACCAATGTCGCCGATGTGGTGGCTATCTGTCGCCGCCTCGATGGACTGCCACTCGCCATCGAGCTGGCTGCTGCACGCGTCCGCATCCTCACGCCGGCCGCCCTGCTGGCGCGGCTCGACCAGCGCCTGTCGATTCTCACCGGAGGCGCGCGCGATTTGCCTGAGCGGCAGCAGACGCTCCGTGCGGCGATCGCTTGGAGCTACGATCTCCTGGTGCCTCCGGAGCGAGCCTTTTTTGCGCGCCTGGGCGTGTTCACCGGTGGCTGCACGCTCGAGGGGGCAGAAGCTGTTTGCAGCGCCGCTGGAGGTCTCCCACTCGACCTACTCGATGGGATCGACTCACTCGTCCAGAAGAGCCTGCTGCGGCAGGAAGAGGGGCCCGGCGGCGATCCCCGCTTCACGATGCTGGAGACCATCCGGGAGTTCGCCCAGGAGCGCCTGAATGAGCTGCCAGAGGCGGATGCGCTGCGCCAAGCCCACGCGGACACGTTCCTCGCCCTGGCCGAGACAGTCAACCGGGAGGATGTCTCGGCAGAAGTCGATCTCCTCAACCGGCTCGAAGCCGATCACGCCAATTTCCGTCAGGCCATCGCCTAC
>JAICRA010000352.1 GCA_025937615.1 Thermomicrobiales bacterium
GAGCGGCCGTGGTACGAGTGGCGGAGCGCGATCAGCTCGTTAGATTCCCGATTGAGGGTAGTGATCAGGAAGGCGGCCTCGTTGGCCTCGGTGCCGCTGTTGGTGAAGAAGACTTTGTTCAACCGGGGCGGAGTCATCATCCGCAACCGCTCGGCCAGCTCGATCTGGGAGCGGATCAGGAAGAGCGTGCTGGAGTGGATGATCCGGTCGAGCTGCTCCTTGATCGGCTCGTTGATCTCCGGGATGGCGTGACCGGAGGAAACGGTGGCGATGCCACCGAAGAAGTCGAGGTACTGCTGCCCCGTGCCGTCGTAGACGTACTGCCTCTCACCGCGCCGCAGCTCGATCGGCTCGTCGTAGAAGAGCCCGACGCTCGGGAAGAGGCTTTCCTTATGCCTGCTCAGCAGCTCAGCAGCGTCGCCGGGCCACTCGGTCTCGACGTCGGCGGCGTGTTCCCGAAGATCGGTCATGGTGGATCCCCAAGTCGGCAGACGGCAAGACACCCTGTAGGGGCAACATCTGCGTCGCCCGCGTCTGCCATCACCCTATCACCCTCGCCCGACTCGATACCATGACTGGCGGCAGAGGTGACGAGGTACCCGCCCTCACCCTCTCCCCACGCGTCGGGCGAAGGCAGCGACTGCCAGCAGGATCCCCACCCCCGCCAGCCGCTGGCGCACCGGATGGAACTCGAACGTCCTGGTGTACCCATTCCCCGGGATCGTGATCCGGTCGAACTCACCACGTACTGCGTAGCCGCCCGGAGCCGGCGCGAAGAGGTTGTCGACGCCATCATCCGGCCGGGTTGACTGCTGCATCTTGAACGCCAATCCCCCCATCGTCATCAGCCGGTCGAGCAGGGCTGGGCTCAGACGCTGCAGGAGCAAGACCCCTTTCGCCGCGCCACCGACGACGATCTGGCGCGTCGGGTGCTCGGCCGCCCAGACGATCGCCTCGGCGACCGCAGCCGGTTCGTAGGCCGGGGGAGTCGGGCCCGGCAGCACACCCAGCTTGGAGCGGGCGTGGTTGAAGAATGGCGTATTGATCCCGTAGGGAAGGATCGTCGTCACCGAGACACCCGCTCGTTCGTGCTCGAGCTCCATGCGCAGCGCCTCGGAGAACCCGACGATGCCGTGCTTTGCCGCGCTGTATGTCGCCTGCAACGGGACGGCTCGCTGCCCCGTCACCGAGGAGATGTTGATCAGCGCGCCTCCCGTCTGACGCAGATAGGGCAACGCCGCCTTCATCCCATAGATCGTCCCCAGAAGATCGACCTCGATGATGCGCCGTATCTCGTCGATCGTCGTCTGCTCGACGGTGCCGTAGGTGGAGACGGCCGCGCCGTTGACCCAGGTGTCGATCCGACCGAAGTGGCTCGCGGCCTGGTCCGCCACGCGCTGCACCTCTGCCGGATCGGAGACATCGGCGGGAGCCACGAGAGCCCGGCCGCCAAACGCCTCGACTTCGGCCGCCGTCTCCCGCAACGCCGCTTCGTTCCGGGCGACGAGGACGAGAGCGGCGCCATGTCTCGCCAGCTGATGCGCGGTCTCCCGGCCAATTCCGGAAGACGCTCCCGTGATGACGATGACCTGTTCGGAAAGGGGTCGGGGCATTCCGTGCTCTCAGTCCGTGATGCTTGTAGCGCCTGGCGACGCGCGTGTCGTTCCGAGTGTCTGGCGGCGAGGAATCTCGTCGGCTGTATCGATTGCGCGACGTAGGTCGCAATCGTCGTGCCAGCGGCGAGAGTCCCGGCGAGGGCAGCGGTGCATGTGGTTCGGATGGCTGCCGGGCTACAGTGGAGAGCCGCAGACGGACGAGGTGTGGCCCCGCATCGTTTCGCCGTTGTGGCGCAGCACGATCGAGAAATACTC
>JAICRA010000256.1 GCA_025937615.1 Thermomicrobiales bacterium
GAGAACACGGGTCGTATCGTCCGGGTAGATGCCTCAGGTGAAGCCCGGCAATATCTCACTCCGGCGCCGCTGTCGGGCGATCTCCTGGGCCATGCCGCCGCGGTGACGCTCGCCAGCGCCGAAGACCTGGCGATCGACGAGTTGAACGGGATTGCCTATTGGGTCTCCGGAGGGGAGATCTGGCGGGCCACCATGCCCGTAAGCTAGGTCTACGCTGATGACGCGGACCGCCCCGGGGGCCGGGTAGGGGTTCCCCAGGGTCCGACTGCCGCTATCAGCACGACGATCGCAATAATGGCTGCCGTGGTGGTCGTAATGGTCGAGATCGACCGCTGCTCGACGACAACAGCCACAAGAGCCCAGAGCACTGCCACGCAAAAGGAGACCCAGGCGCCGTAGGGTCCTCGTCGAGACGCGAAGATGACAAAGCAGGCAACCGCACCGCCTACCAGCAGGAGAGTCGCGTCCCGGATCTCCGCGCCTAGGCCGCGTGCCGGAAATCCGCTGGCGATGAGCGTCCCCGCTAGCCCGACGACATTTGCGGCGGTGAGCCACCCGAACAGCAGTCCCAGGGTTGGGCCGATGAGCCAATTGTCGATATTGGTCGCACGGACGGCGGGCACCACACGCCCAAACCTGAAGTATGCGCCTCCGGCGCAGACGAACCCAGCAAAGATGATCCCCTGAGCCAGAATGAACTGGCGGTTGGTGAATGCGTAGCTCCACGCGCCATTCGTGAGAAAGGCGCCAACGGTCCACCAGCCAATCGCGCGGAAGACCGGGTTCTCCCGTTGAGCAGGAAGCGCCTGGTACAGCGCATAGACGCCGCACAGGATGAAGATCGGTCCCCAGATAGCGAAGGCATACGTGGCGGGGAGGATTGCCGACCGGTATTCCTGGGCAATGGCGCCAACAGAGGATCCGACTGTGTACGACGCGTAGATCTGGAAGATGGCGGCGAAAACATTGGCAAACTGGCGCGCGACGTCGTTCATCCGCGGCCCGTCCATGCCCGTTTCCCAACTGCCAGATGTAGAGCGCGAGGCACCGTCCCGGATTCTAGAGCCGAGATAGTGGCCTGCGAGCCTGAAATCCCGCCGTGCTCAGGAACGCTACCCCTGGAGGAGCACCTAGCGCCAATTGCATTGGCCGTCTCTGCGGCGCAACGTTTCGAGATGAAGACGCTAGCGGTTCTTGAAGAATTCGGCGTTGACGAGCGTAAATGACGCCCACTGCTCCGGGAGGTCGTCTTCGAAGAAGATGGCCTCGACTGGGCAAACCTCGGCGCAGACACCGCAGTCGATGCACTCGTCCGGGTTGATGAAGTACTGATCGGCGTCGTCCGTCGAATGAATGCAGTCGACGGGACAGACCTCGACACAGCTATTGTCCTTGACGCCGATGCATGGCTGGGCGATCACATACGCCACGGCAGATCGCTCCTCACCCGATCTTTCGGGCCGTGAGAGTTGGTGCGCTACGGACCCGCTGCGGACCGCACATGCGCTCGTCGTCGACGAACTCGCGGGCTCCCCGAGTATAGCAAGCGTCCCTTAGACCGGTGGCACAAACGCCGCGTGGTCGGGTGTTACCATCGCTCGGCAGGGACGCTCAGCGAGGCGGGAGGTCATTGTGGGAGAGGCAGCAACGGGGCCGCGTGACACGATCGGGATGACGGCGGAGGAGATGCACGCCTATCTCGAGGCCCTCCTGACAGAGGAAGCCGCCGAAGCGGCCGCGGCGCGCGGTACGACCGTTGAAGAAGAGCTTGATTCGGCTGGGTTTGCCGCGGCGCGGGCGGCCTCGTCGTATGCAATCAAACTCCTGGACGCCAATAACGCGTACATCGCGCGTTACCTGCTCGATCGTGGGGTGTTCACCGGGGATGACACGTAGCATGGACTCGGGCCCGTCCCGATTCCAGCTTTCTCTGGCGGAGTTCTGCCAGTCAACGGCTGCTTGGCGCCGGCGAAAGGCGGAGGAATACGACCGCGATGAGCGGAATCTTCGCACCGCGACCGCGCTCGAGGAGCTTGCCGCTCATGTGCTGGAGCTTCCCGCCGCCGACGCCCGGCTGCTCGACTTGCAACGACTGGCGGGCCAGGGTGACGATTTCGTCCCGGACCAACGCGTGCTCTATGAGCTCGGCCGGTTCCGGTTCCACCAGCCGGATACAGGCCTGGAGCCGTTTCTCGACACCCTCGTCGATCTGGCGGAGGCCGATCGCGGTGAATCCGGGCGCTTCGGCGGGCGTTTGCCGGAAGGGGACGATCCCTGGGCGTGAGACGGAAGTAGGAAGTCGGACGTTGGCTTTCGGCTATTGACTACTGGCTGTTGTCGTCTCACGACTGACGGCTGACGACTCACGACTTGCCATCTCAGTTCATCCTCTGGAGATGCGCCACGATCTCGACGTGGTGCGTTTGCGGGAACATGTCGAAGCCTGTGACCGAGATGAGCTCGTAGCCTGATGCCAGCAGCCCCTTGAGATCGCGGGCCAGCGTCGACGGATCGCACGAGACATAGGTCACGCGCGATGCGCGCAAGCGCGGCAGCATGCGAAGTCCATGCGCCGGCAGTCCAGTGCGCGGCGGGTCGAGCAGCAGGAACGGCGTGCGCCCGTGGCTGCGATAGGCGCCTTCCAGCCAACGCTCGACTGAATCAGTTCGAATCCGCGCGTGGGTCAGACCGGCGGCCGCAACGTTGCGGGCTGCAAACTCGGCGGCCCGCGGCTGTCCTTCCACCCCAATGACCTGGCTGAAGCGGCGTGCGAGCGGAACAGTGAACAACCCGACCCCGCAGTAGAGGTCGATAGCCAAACGAGACGCCGGCGAGGGTGGTGCCCCGATCTCTGGCGCGTAACGGAGTACCTCCGCCATCAGCCCGTCGAGCACGAAGGGATTGACCTGAAAGAAGCAGTCGGTGTCGTACTCGTATCGCTCTCCGGCGACCGTCGCGTGGACCGGCAGCGGTTGCGGGAGCTCCAGCGGCGGCGCGAACGAGACGTCATCTTCGCCAGCGGCC
>JAICRA010000279.1 GCA_025937615.1 Thermomicrobiales bacterium
CGGGCAATGAGCTGCCGCCAGTCGGCGTGCAGATCATCGGGACCGAGCCCGGCTGCCGCCGCCGCAGCCTGAATCCGCTCCGGGGTCGGGTCCGCGGCGGCGACGATCGTCAGTCCCTCGTTCGCCTGGGCCGCGGGGATGTGTGCGTTGACCCCGACATTGCCGCAACCGATCAACCCGATGCGCATGCTCGCTCCCGGCGCCACTGGCTAGATGACCTCATGGAGAAAGGGCACTGTCCGCTCCACGCCAGCGATGCCGGGCAGATACGGATCTTCGTTCTCGATACTGGCCACGTCATCGTAGCCGGCGTCCCGTAGCGCCACGAAAAAGTCCCGCCACCAGCGCGCGTCGTGCCCGAACCCGGGTGTACAAAAGTTCCACGGGCGGTCATGAAAGGTCGCGTCGGGCCGGTTATCGAGCAACCCGACCAGCGCCTGGTTGTGCCGGTGGATCATCACGTCCTTGATGTGCACGTGGAAGACCGCCGGTCCGATGGCGCGGACGCACGCCGGGATGTCCATCCCCTGCCACATGAGATGGCTGGGATCAAAATTCACTCCGATTGCGTCGCCGACGGCCTCGCGCATGGTCATCAGCGTTGGCACGTTGTAGACGAGGTTGACCGGGTGCAGCTCGAAGCAGATCCGGGTCACACCGTGACCCTTGCCGTACTCGGCCAGATCTCGCCAGAGGGAGATGCCCTCTTCCCACTGGCGACGGACCGTTTCGCGCATCTCCTCCGGCCAGGGATAGGTCACCCAGTTCGGCACGGCTGATTCCGGCGCGTCTCCCGGCGTCCCGGACTGCGCGATGATGCGATCGACCCCGAGGAGACCGGCGAGCCGCATCGTCTTGCGGGTCAGCTCGACGTGCGCGCCGCCGAGCCGCGGGTGGAGCGGAAACGCACTGACATTGAGCGCGGAGATTGACATGCCGTGGCTCGCGATCGAGTCCAGCAGCGCCCGGCGCCCGGACTCGCTCTCCAGCAGCGCATCGACGTCGAGGAATGGTTCAGAACTCTGCCCGCCGGTCGATAGCTCGATCCGGGTGATTCCGAGGTCACGGGCACGAGCCAGCGTCTCCGCGAGAGACGACAGACCGGCGGACTCGGCGTAGAGTCCGATCTCCATGCGCGTTCCTTTCCGTCGGCCACATTGCCCAAGACGGATGAAAGGCATGATTCGACAGCGCGACGCGACACTAACAACATGCCTCAGCACTGTCAACAATCTGCTGTTGCGCGCTCGCGGAGTATGATGGCGCCGAGGGCGCGATGGCTCGTCATCTGCTCGATCCGCGGAGACACCGCATCCGTGATTGGTCCTGACCAACCAGCCCGTGGTTTGATTCGGGTCCCGAACGGAGATCCAGCCGCCGCTCAGGATGGTGTCGCGCCGTATGCCTGGGTCGTGGTCGCGGTCGTGGCGATCACGCTCACCATCGCCTCCGGGGCGCGATTCCTCTTCGGCGTCGTGCTCAAGCCGATCTCGGAGGAGTTCGGGTGGAACCGGGCGCAGCTGACGGGCGCGGTCATGTTGGCCATGATCGTGCTCTCCATCTGTCAGCCGCTGGTTGGCATCCTGGTGGACCGCGTCGGGGCGAAGAAGATCCTCGTCGGCGGGATCGCCCTGCTCGGGGTCTCGCTCATTCCCTTTTCCTTCGCGACGAGTCTCTGGCAGATCTACGTCCTCTACGGGCTGCTAATGTCGTTTGGGCTGGCCGCGGCGTCGCCGGTGCTGGCCACCGCGATCGTCGGTCGCTGGTTCACGCACAAGCGCGGGCTGGCTATGTCGATAGCCACGTCAGGATCCGCATTCGGCCAGCTCCTGATCGTGCCGATCGCCACCTGGATCATGCTGGCGACCTCCTGGCAAACGACGTACCAGGTTCTCGCGGTGGCCCTACTAGCAGTGGCCGTCCCCCTCGGCGCGATCTTCTTGCGCGACGCGCCTCGCGCGGCAGTCGCTGCCGGCGAAGTCCCGCCCCCGGAGGATGGTCTGACCCTGCGAGACGCGGTTAGGCACCCCGCGTTCTGGATCCTGGCCTTCGGGTTCGTCGTCTGCGGCTGGACGATGGCCTTCCCCAACACGCACTTTCTCGCCTACGCCGACGATATGGGGATGTCGGTCCTGCACGCGGCCAATACCATCTCCGTCACCGCGATCTTCAGCATTCTGGGCAGCGTGCTGCTCGGCTTGGCCGCGGATCGCTTCCGGCGGACGTCGGTGCTGGCGCTGACCTATGCGCTCCGCGGATTGGCGTTCCTCCTCTTGCTCTTGCTACCCGCCGGAAATCTCCTTTACGTCTATGGCCTCGTCCTCGGCATCTCCTGGACTGCTACGACACCGCTCACCGCCGCTATCGCCGCCGACCGCTATGGTCCGAAGAATCTCGGTTTCATTTTCGGATCCCTCTTCACCTTCATGAACCTCGGATTCGGCTTGGGGTCCTTCCTGGGTGGGGTGATCTTCGAGGCGTCCGGCGGTTACCAGCTCGCCTTGATCGTCAACGTCGCGCTTGGGATCGCCGCCGCCATCGTAGCCGCCATCGTCCCGCAGCTCGGCCACGAGCGCCAATGGCGACCATCGCCCATTGCGGCACCAGAAACCAGGTCCTTTCCCGCCCGCGCGACCGGTTGATCGCCGCGGGACGGGTCTTGCCCGACCTCGAAAGGTGCCGTATGCTCTCGGGTCGAGCCACGTCCGCAGCGTGACTAGGCCATTTTCCAGGCTCCCATCGACGACGCGAAAAGGAGCACCATGCCGGCGATGCGGGATTTCTTCCACCGCCGGGGCAAGTTTCGTCCCGAACAAGCGGACGACGAGCGCGCCGATCTTCAGATCCC
>JAICRA010000070.1 GCA_025937615.1 Thermomicrobiales bacterium
ATTCGGTTCCGCCGGTTCGGCTCGATGAGTCGAGAGGGTCAGCATTGTTCTACCCACCGGGGTCGCACGCCCGCCGTTTGGACTGATGCGAGAACGCGCCTAGGCTCTGCGAGATCGTTCCATTTGATGCCGCTTACTTTCAGCACCGCGACGACAGCCTTTTCACTCGTCCAACTCCGGCTTCCAGCTGAGCGGCGGCGCCGCTAAGATATCTTACTCGATCCAGTGCTTCGGCTTTCATTGTTGTTCCTCCGTTGATGGCATTCCGAGAAGTGTTCTTGCGCAATGTGAATGCCAATCGCAAACAATTGATAGATCGACAATCTACGAATGCGGAGCGTCGACACACACCGTAAATTTACGAGCTTCGTGAAAAGTGAAATAGTGTCGGCGAGAAAGAAAGCAAACTGTAACGGCTAATTCACATCAACTGTGGGTAGTTCGGCCAGTCACGTCCAGAGCACAGCGGAAGGGGGTTCTCCAAAGTGATGGTGAGAGCGAAGAGGATTCCCCAGAGGCTAGAAAGGGAAGTTGGCTGCAGCTGGTTTCTTTATCATTTGTGCCAATTACGTCGGCCTAATTTCTTATGCCTGACAATCCTGCAGCGTGAACTCGTCGAGGAGTCTGACAACTCCCATCGCGCGAGTCTCTCATCGCGAGGAAGCATGGGGAACGTTGAAGTTGAATGGTCGATTCGAGGTATGCTATGGCTTCCCAGTCGTGCCAATGTTTGTGGTCCTGTGGACAGGATTTTATGGGAATCGCATGCCTGCTCGGCGTTTTTCCGGTTGGTTGCCCTGTCGCGATCGGAGAGTAGCCGATGGATCCCGTCATCGTTAGTGCTCTGGCCGCCGTGCTTGGATCGCTTGTGGGCGGTGCCGCCACGTTCGCCACGGCGTGGGTCACGCAAAGGACGCTGAGCAAGCGTGAACTCATCGCTGCGGAGATCCGTACGCGTGAAACACTCTACGGCGAGTTCATTAGCGCATGCTCCAAACTCGTCGTCGACTCGTTCGAACGCACATTGGACAATCCGGAGACGTTGTTGCCGGCGTACGAGCTGCTCAATCGCATTCGGCTTTGCGCATCCGACGCGGTGCTTATCCAGGCCGAGCAAGTGTTGCAGCGGATCACGGAACAATACTTCTCGCCCAATCTCTCGGTAGACGAAATCCGGGCGCTGGTTCGATCAGGAAAAGCCGATGCCGATCCGCTCAGGTCCTTCGGGGAGGCCTGCCGCCTGGAGATCAAATCCCTTCGCGCCAGCGCTTAGCCGTGAAGCCAAAAAGACTTCTGTCGAGCAGAACGGGGTGAGCCATTATCAGATTCGGACTCCCGCCAGGAAAGCGATTGCCAAGTGAAGTGGAAGCTAACTTCCCGGCTCCTCGACTCACCCGCACAGTACGAATACAGAGCTGTTATTCCTGCCAACCGCCGCCGAGCGCCCTGTAGAGCAGAACCACCGAAAGCAGCTCGTCGCGCCTGGCTTGAGCCAAACTCAATTCGGCCTCAAATAAATCCTGGTCCGCATTAAGGGCGTTGAGCATCGTATCGACACCGCCCTGGTACCTCCTATAGGCCAGACGTTTTCGATCTTGCAGTGCGGTTACGAGTAGTTCGCGTTGGCCCCTAATCTCTCGTATCCTCTGATACTGAACCAGCGCGTCGGAAACGTCGCGGAATCCTGATTGGATCGCTCTCTCGTATTGGGCCAGGGCACTGCGCTGCTGTGCTTCGGCGAATTCCACCTGCGACGGAATCCGTCCGGCGGTGAAGATCGGCTGGGTGAGTTGAGGCACGAAGGTCCAGATCCGTCTCGAACCGGAAAACAAATTTGACAGAGACGTGCTCTGAGAACCGAAGTCACCCGTGAGAGTGATCTGCGGGAAATAGGCTGCCTTGGCAACGCCGATGTTGGCGTTCGCCGAGACTAAAATCTGCTCCGCCGCCTGAATGTCCGGCCGCCGTTCCAGTAGTGTAGAGGGCAACCCCGCCGGGACTTCGGGGCCGAGTTGCTGCTCGCTGAGCAGACGGGTTCGCGTTATGGCACCCGGATTTCGCCCCAACAGCAAACTGATTTGGTTTTCCGTTTGCTCTATCTGGCGCTCGGCGTTGAAAATCGACTGTGTGGCGGTGTAGACGAGCTGCTCGGCCTGGCGCACGTCCAACAGCGTCGCCACGCCGCCCCGTTGCTGAATTCTGATCAGCCGCAGCGACTCTTCGCGTGTAACCAGGGTATCTCTTGCAATGGCGAGCTCCATGTCCAGCTCCAAGAGACTGAAATATGCCGTGGCCACATCACTGACCAGGGTTGTGATCACTGTCTTGCGGTTCCAATCCTCGGCCAGCAACTGTGCGCGCGCCGACTCGGTTGCGCGGCGTACCCGCCCCCAGATGTCCAGCTCAAACGAAAATAGGGTGAGAAACACGGTGCCGTAGCTGCGCTGCCGGTCGGTCCCCCTGGGAATCGTAAATTGACCCCGCCGTGATTGCTCGACGCTCGTCAGGTCCGCTCCGGCGCCGAAATTTGGATATTGATCCGCCTGCACGATTCCGAGGTTTGCCCGCGCCTGCTCGACTCGAGCGACCGCATCCCGGAGATCGTAGTTCTGTACGAGCGCGGTACGAATAAGCTCGTGCAACTGCTCGTCCCTGAAAACTTCGAACCATTTGAGGTCCGCAATCGAGTGGCTATCCGCTGATGCGCTGGCGCGGAATTCAACCGGCGCTTTTATCGATGGCCTATGATAGTCAGGTCCGATCATGCAACCGGTCAACCACAGTGCGGCTGCGAGCAGTAAAATTGCGCTCACCCTAGCCCTCTCCGATCGGAATGGGCAAGAGAATTTTTCTGTGAGAACTCCGTTTTCCTTCCCGCTCCCGCTTGCGGGAGAGGGAAGGGTGAGGGTGGACAGGCGAGGCGGTACGGTCACAAAACAATTTCTCGTAGCCATGATTCACCTCAATGACTTGCCGGAACCGGCTGTTGTGCCGGAATCCGCTCCGTCGCCCGCCGATGGGATAGACGCTCTACGACATAAAAAGAGACCGGGATCAGAAATATCGCGATCACCGATGCGGCAAGCATACCGCCGATGACTGCCGTGCCCATGATCTGCCGTCCCACTGCACCTGCGCCGGACGCTATCGCAAGAGGCAGCACGCCGAGGATGAACGCAAACGCAGTCATCAAGATCGGACGGAGCCGCAGGCGGGCAGCGGCGAGCGCGGCATCGATAATCGGCTTGCCGGCCTCAACCTCTACCTTCGCGAACTCGACGATGAGGATTGCGTTCTTGGCCGAGAGGCCGATGAGCATGACCAGACCGATCTGGGCGTACACGTTGTTCTCGAACGCACGAAGCCAGAGCGCCAGAAATGCGCCGAACACGGCAATCGGCGTGGTTAGGAGCACACTGAACGGCAACGACCAGCTCTCATACTGCGCGGCAAGAATAAGGAACACGAAGAGCAGCGAGAGCCCGAAGATGGCGCTCGCCGGCACGCCCTGGGATGCTACGTGCTCCTGGAACGACATGCCCGAGTAGTCATAGCCCATTTCTCGCGGCATCGTTTGGGCAAAAACCTCTTCCAAAGCCTGGCGCGCTTGCGCGGAACTGTACCCGGGCGCCAGAATGCCGTTGATCTGCGCCGCCCTGTAACCGTTGAAGCGGTTCGTAAATTCTGGACCCGAAGTCGTTTCCATCGTGACCATCGTCGAGAGTGGCACTGTATCTCCATCACCGTTGCGGACACGGAAGAGACCGACGTTTTCGGCTTGCGTGCGAAAATCGCCCTCCGCCTGCACGTACACCTGCCACACACGGCCGAAGCGATTGAAGTAGTTGACAAAGAGTCCGCCCATGAAGGCCTGTAACGTCTGGTACACCGAACGCAAATCGACACCTTGCTTCAGCACCTTGTCGCGATCCACTTCGGCAAAAACCTGCGGTACGGTAGGAATGAAAGTGGTGGTGAGCAAAGCAAACTCCGGCCGCTGGCGGGCCGCCTGGAGGAAACGTTCGGTATTTTGCGCCAGGAATTCGACTCCCTGGCCGGAGCGGTCTTCGAGCATGAAAGTCGCGCCGCCCGACGTGCCGATACCCGGAATGGCCGGAGGCGCGAAGGCAAACGCCTGTGCGTCAGGGAGCCCGGCGAGGCGTTGATTGAGGCGGCGCATCATAATATCGGCGGTCAATCCTTCCGGCGTGCGCTTCTCCCACGGTTTCAGCGTGACGAAATAAAAGGCGTTGTAGCTCGTGTTGGCGATACTCAGAAGGCTGAAGCCACCGATTGTGTCGTACGTCTGAACCCCCGGTGTCTCCTTCAGGATGCCTTCGATCGTTTTGGCAACATCGGCGGTCCGCTCTAATGACGCCGCCGTGGGGAGTTGCACATTGAGATAAAAGTAACCCTGGTCTTCCTCCGGCAGAAAGCCGCCAGGGAGCTGAGAGCCGAGACCCCCGGCTAAAAGGGCAACTGCAAGAAGCAGCACCATAGAAAATCCGGCCTTGCGCATCAGATGGCCGCACCAGTTGACGTAGCCCTCGGTGCCCCGGCCAAACCACCGGTTGAACCAGCGGAAGAATACTCCGAGTGGACCGCGAGCCTCCTTCCGCGGTCTCAGCAGCAGCGCAGACAGCGCGGGGCTCAACGAAAGCGCGTTAAAGGCGGAGATGATCACCGACACCGCGATGGTCACGGCAAACTGTTGATATAGGAGGCCGGTTATCCCGGGGATAAAGGCCGTTGGCACAAAGACCGCGGCCAGAATAATTGCGATCGCCACCACAGGCCCGGAGACTTGTTCCATCGCCTTAAAACTCGCCTCCCTCGGCGACATGCCTTGCTCGATGTGGTGCTCGACGGCTTCGACCACGACGATGGCATCGTCCACTACCAGGCCGATCGCCAGCACCAGGCCAAACAGCGATAGAGTGTTGATAGAGAAGCCTAGTAAGGGGAAGACGGCGAACGTTGCAACCAGCGAGACCGGCACCGCCAGAAGCGGAATCAACGTCGCCCGCCATCCCTGCAGAAAGATGTAGACGACGAAGATGACCAAGGCGAGCGCTTCAAAGAGCGTCTTCACGATCTCATGGATACCCTCTCTAACAGCCAGGGTTGTGTCGAGCGAGATTTTGTAGTCGAGGTCTTGCGGGAATCTCTTCTTCAATTCTTCCATCAGCTCCTTGGCGCGATCCATGGTTTCGAGCGCGTTGGAGCCCGGCAGCTGGTAGATGGCGATGTGCGCCGCTGGATCGCCGTTCAACCGGCCGAACTGGCTGTAGTTCTGCGCTCCCAACTCTACACGAGCGACATCCTTCATCCGCACGATCGAGCCGTCCGGGTTGGCGCGCACGACGATGTTGCCGAACTCCTCCGGGCTCAGCAGACGTCCCTGCGCTCGAACTGTATAGGTGAACTCCTGGCCGCGCGGTATCGGCGCGCCGCCGATCTGACCGGCAGGGTTCACAGTGTTCTGGTTCGTGATCGCGTTGGCAATATCGCTGATCGTAACGCCCAAACTGGCTAAGGTGTCGGGCCGCACCCAGAACCGCATCGCGTACTGGCCCGCGCCAAAGATCGTTACCTGACCGACGCCCGGTACCCGGCTCATAGGATCGTTGATGTTGATATAGGCGTAGTTCGAGAGGTAAGTGCCGTCGTAAGTACCGCGGGGCGAGTACACAGAGAAAATCGCGAACGGGGCGGACGGCGATTTCTTGACCGACACACCATAGTTACGCACATCCTGAGGCAACTGCGACTCTGCCAGCGAATAGCGCATCTGCGACAGCAGCTGATCGTCGTTTGGATTGGTCCCCACCTCGAAAGTTACCCGCAGCTTCATGACTCCGGTACCGTCGTTGACGGAATTCATATAGAGCATTCTGTCGACACCCTGCATTTGCTGCTCGATCGGCGTGGCGACTGATTGTTCGAGAGTTAGGGAGTCTGCGCCGACATAAGTTGCCTGCACCAGGATTTCCGGCGGCGCGAGATCGGGGTATTGCGCGATCGGCAGCTGGACCATCGCGACCACACCGATGATCACCATGATGATTGAGATGACCATCGCCACGATCGGGCGGTTGATGAAGAATTTAGACATAACGATTTACCTCGATTCGGAGTTTGGGGTGGGTTCGCGGTCGACTTGCGCCTGTGCTTTGGACGGCTTGGGGTTGACGATCATGCCGGCCTGGACCTTCTGAATTCCTTCGGCGACAACTCTCTCGCCCGGCTTTAGCCCGTTCTCGATGATCCACTGCGTGCCGACTCGATCGGCAACCCCGACGGGACGGATTTCAATTGTATTGTCGCTGGTCACCACCGCCACCTGATAACTACCTTGCTGCTCTGTAACTGCGCGCTGCGGGACAAGCAGAGCGCCTTTTGCCGTTTTAGTAATCGCCCGAACCCGGGCGTACTGTCCGGGACGAAGAACATTCCCCGGATTCGGGAAAACCCCCTGTACGCGGAGGGTGCCCGTCTTCACATCCACCTGGCGATCAGAAAACGAAATTTTTCCTTTTTGGGGATAGATGGAGCCGTCCGCCAAAACCATCTCCAGCGCCGGATGATTACGAGCCGATTCCGGGTTTTCCCTGACGTATTCGAGATACTCCCGCTCGCTCACGGGAAAATAGACCTTGATGGGATCGACCGTGGATACCGTGGTGAGCAGAGTGCTCTGGCTGACAAGATCGCCAATCTGTGCCTGGGCAATTCCGGCAATGCCGTCAATAAGCGAGACGACTTTGGTGAAGCCCAGATTCAGCTGAGCCGATTCCACCGCAGCCTTCGCCGCCTCGATTTGAGCCCTGGCCGCCCTAACCTGGGCTTGCGCAGCAGCATTCGCCTGGACCGCGTTGTCCAGATCTTGTTGGGGAATGGCTTGCTCTTTGGCTAGCGGAGTATAGCGATCGATGTCCTGCTGAGCTTTGACTTGATTCGCCTGCGTGGTGGCGAGCTGGCCTTCGGCATTGGCAAGCTTGCCTTTGGCCTCGTCCAGAGCCGCCTGAAAGGTCCTCGGGTCGATTTCGAAGAGCAACTGACCCTTCTTTACGAAAGAGCCTTCCTGGTACGTTTGTCGCAGCAGATAGCCAGTCACTTGGGGCTTGATCTGCGCGTTGACCAAGCCCTCGAGCGTACCGATCCATTCCTTCCGAATCGGAACATCCTTTTGCTCTACCTGGACGACGACGACCTCCGGCGGAGGCGGCTTGGCTTGCTCGGGGCTCGCGCAGCCAAGCCAAA
>JAICRA010000120.1 GCA_025937615.1 Thermomicrobiales bacterium
ACGCTGCTTCAGAAGTACGACATATAGTACTAAGACGACGCCGGAAACACAATATGTGCCAACTTGTCAGGGAAGCGGTAATAGACAGCGCGATCCAGCAAGCAGTGTACGTACAGCATGAGCGGAGCTGTGACTTTCTTGTCACAAACGGTCGATTGCAGTCAGTCAACGACTCATAGATTCGGGATTAGGGAGCGAGCGAGACTATCGCTCTGGCTCCCCATGCAGTGTCGCCGACCACGCCGCGCGGGTATGAAATCGCCGCAGCAACCGGATCACCGGACCACCGGCGACCAGAATGAGGAGGGCGGTGGCTGCCGCTCGGGTCGTGTCGTGCACGAGCGACGTTGCCACGTAGAAAGCCGCGTAGCGCTCGACGCTTTCCGACAGCGACAACCCCGGCGTCCAATAGAGTCCGATGTCGCCGGTCACACCCGGAGCGGCGAATGGCCACGAATAGAGATTCATCAGCGCTCCGTAAGCAAATCCCGTGACCGTGCCCAACGCCGCCACTGTCGCTAGCTCGGCACGGACCTGGGTCGGCTCGGGTAACCAGCCAGCGGCGACGCCGACCCAACCAGCGCAGAGCATCTGAAAGGGGAGCCACGGCCCCACGCCAGCTGTGATGGCCGCGGAGAGTAACAGGGTGAGCGTACCCATCACGAAGCCGAACCGGGACCCAAAGACATACCCCACGAGCACGATGAGCGCGAAGATCGGAGAGGCTCCCAGAAACGAAGGCACAAGGCGAAGAGTCGCGTCGATGGCCACGAGCGCCGCGAGCAGCGCCACAGAACGCACATGGCTGCCCGAGGCGGGTCCGCGAACAAGCTCGGCGACCGTGACGACGAGCGATCCGCCTACAACGAGTGCCAGGAGCAGTGATGCCTCCACCGTCCTCGGTGAAACCTCACCGGCCGCATTCGGCAGCGCCGAGATTAGAAAGGGCAGCGCGAATGTCAGGAGCCCGGCAATCGAAACGATTATGAGTGTCGTGATCTGAAGTCGCTCTACGCGTGAAGCACCAAGTCTCACCGAGGTCGACCTTTCCTGGAGCGTTGATCGATTTCCGTATTATTCGTGGCGGCGGATGGTGCGAGACAAGTGGGACCGCGTCGATAGCAGCACACCGGACGAACACGCGACGCTAGAAAATCGTGGTCGAGCATGGATATTACGCTTGAAGACCTGAGAGTGCTCGAGCCTCGGCTTTTATGGGGGGGAGAAGATGGCGACGCGTCCGAAATGGCCGAGAAAGGGTCCCGTGCTATTTCGTGGGCTGTTTCCGCCCGCGCGACGGCGCCTCATCTGCCCCACCTCCGTGGCGGCGAAGTCGTGCTCATTCCGGCGCGCGTGATTGGTGTCGTTGGCAGAGAACTACCGGCGCTGTTGAGAGAAGCCAGGCTGCGAGACGTCGCCGCCGTGGTCTTCGAACGAGGAGGACCTGCGGTTCCCAGGGTCGATTCCATCGACGACGTACCAGCGCTCTGCTGGGAGGAGGATCTCACAGCGGACACCGAGGCAGGGATCAATCGCCTGTTGACGGAGTGCCGTGGCAATCTCTACCGGGTTGGGAGTGAGCTCGAGCGCTTGATGACTGACCTGACCGCCAGTCGCTCAGGGCTGACAGCGCTGGTTCAGACCACGGCCGATCGATCGGGTCTGCCCATTCAAGTCATCGACGCCCGGGGGCGGCTGCTGGCAGCTTCGCACCCGGATCACGGTGTTTTAGACGGTGCTTCCCGCGCCGACCAGACGACCCAGGTCGAGAAAACGTTGCCATCCGGGTTGTCATTGGTCTTGGGACCGCTACGGCCCGACCAGCGAGTCGTTGGACGCTTCCTCGTCGAGCGGATCGCCGCAGCCGTCTCCATTGCCGCCCGGCAAGACGAGGCGGTACGACCCCGGGGAGCGCGTCGGGTCGAGGCACTAGAAGCGCTTCTCGCGGGGCAATCGGGAAGCTCAGGTGAGCAACGGGCGGCAGCACTGGCTCTCGGCCTTGATCCCGATGGGACATTCCTGGTGGCCGTTAGTACGCACGAAATAGATGCCACCGTGATCAACCTGCTTGCGCCGCTGGGATCAGTCAACGCCGCAGGGGTAATGAATGGGCTCCGAACCTTTCTCGTCGCCGTCGGTGGTCGAGAGGACCGGCAAAGCCTCCATAGTCGGGTTGCCGAGGTAAAACGGCGGTGGCATGTTGAAATCGAAGGGACGTCGGCAACGCTGGCGATCTCGGC
The DNA here is from genome assembly GCA_025937615.1 of Thermomicrobiales bacterium. The sequence goes on from JAICRA010000120.1 coordinate 2,241, forward strand.
GCCGGCTTCAGGAGTGACGCGGCTACCGGCGGCGCTAAGCGAGGCATCGTTCATCGCGACCCTTCAGGACCGCTCACGGCTACCGCGCTATGCGGCCTCGTTCGACTCGATCGATGACATCGGCGCGTTCCAGTTGCTCTATCTGTTACGTGACACGAGCGAGCTCCGCAAGTTCGTGTCGGATGCGCTCGGTGCACTCGAACTTCGCGATCGGAGGGGAACTTTGCGCGAAACGCTACGCGCCTATCTCGAATCGGGAGGCTCTCACGCCGGCGCCTCCGATCAGCTTGGTATCCATCGAAACACGCTGGCGTACCGATTGCGGAGGATCGGCGAATTGATTGGGCGCGACGTGGGCGATCCCCGATCGTGGCTGACGCTATACCTGGCGCTTTCGGCATCGGAACTGCTCAAGGTCGAAGCCAATGAACGCTAGACCCGCCGCCGGTACGATCACCCGCCCCCGGTTCTCCCTTGGTGGAGCGGAGCCAGAAGAGACCAGGGTCGGCGAGCTGACGCTTTCGAGCGAGCTTCGCGATACGATCGTCAAGCATCTTCGGCTTTGCCGTCCCGATGAAGGCGTTGGACTCCTCGCCGCCTCGAGGAGGGGCTCAGCCCTAGTCGCCGTTCGCTTTTACCCCGGTCGCAACATCGATTCATCGCCACAGCGATATACAATGGACCCCACCGACGTCATGGCTGCGCTGGCCGATATGAAGCGTCGAGAGACAAGGCTCGGGGCTATCGTCCACTCCCATCCGAAAACGTCTCCGGTTCCCTCCCGAACCGACCTCGCCGAGGCGAACATTCCCGGTGTCTTGAGCCTCATCGTCGGATTTTTTCCGGAAATAGAGCTACGGGCTTGGAGTTTTGGCTACGATGATCACGGCGATGTAGTTCGCTTTGAAGAGGTCCCAATCACGTGAATGATCTCGACGTGAGCGAATTCAACCAGCGAAATGAGCGCAAGGCGGCTGAAATCGAACGAGCGTCTCGCGGTCCGGTGAAAGGGGTGGCATGAACGGGTCTGCAGTCGGTCAGCAGGAACAGGAAGTCGCGGATTCGTCGGTTCGGGATCTGCCAAACGACGCTCTGATCATCCGGCTCATCCAGACGGTCAACCACCTGTCGCGCTGGCTGACCCCGATCCACAACCGGACGGTTCTCGAGTTCTCGCTCCGCCGATCAGAGCCATCGGCCAAGGACCTCCTGATCCGCATGCGGGATACCGAGACGCGTGCGTACGGATACATGAACGCTATCGCTTCGGAGAGGGATCCGGACCTCGATCGGATCCCCCGCGTTGAACCGTCGCCCGGTCAGATCGCGGTCGACCGCTCCGCTCACCCTCTCGTCATCATGTCGGAGTTCCGCCGAGTCCGCGAGAGCTCGACTTCGCTGTTGCGGGCGCTGCCCGACACCGCCTGGGAACGCGGTGGCTTTAGCCGTACGCACCGAAACTGGACTATCCGCGAGCTGGCAGAGTACTTGTCCCGGCATGACCGGGAAATGCTGCAAGGGATCGACCGCACCCTGAGCCGGACTGGCGCGCGCCAGGGCATCGCGGCCGTGTCTCAGGTTGACTTCACGCAGATCGAGGAGCCATTCCTGGCGACGGTGTCGCGTGAGTAGGCAGCCTATGGATCGGGGCGGGTACCGCGTCCGGAAAGCGATCGGATAGGCGGACCATGGAACGGGACAGTGTCGCGGACGCCGGCGTGGCAACGGCGGAGGAGCTGGCACGCGAGTTCTTCGCGGCAATCGACGCTCGCGATCCACGCCGCTTGCGTGCCACCCTAGCCAACCATGCCTCGTTCCGGGCACTTCCGCACCGAGAGCTGATCCGACCGGCGGACGAGATCGTCGCCTATTTTGGGACCGTCGTGAGCTCATACCCGACCGCGCGCTGGGAGGTAACGGACGTCATCTCCGATGGCGAGCGGGCGGCGGTGCAGTTCACGCTGCGGGAATTCGCGTCTCACCTCGGCCGTGAGCTCCTCTCCGAGCAAGCGGCGATCATACGCACCAACGCGGGCAAGATCACGAGCATCGTCGGGTATTACGACTCGAGTGAATTTCGCGCACAGTTCTGGAGCGATGGTGCCTCGTAGCCGCAGGTCGGATTCGACCCCATGGACCCTCGAAACCGCTCCCTGCATCACTTGTGAGCGACGTGGCTAGCCGAGAGATTGCCGTCGGTGGAGAGCCGCGTGGCGTTCACCCGTCATACCCAGTCGATCCCGCCGACAAATTTGATGTGCGTCTTCGCCGCGCGCTCGCAAATCCCCGGTTGCGAGACAACCTGACGGCGTTCCAACAAGGCTGGCGATCGGCACGCGATCGGGCGGCGGACGAGATCGACTTTCCAACGCTGCAAGCGCGAATGAAACGCGCGAAAACCGCGGTTACGGCCGATCTGGAAATGTATCTCGAAGCTTTCCGCATGGCGGCGGAAGGGGCCGGAGCCACCGTCCATATGGCCAGCAACGCGGCTGACGCCAATCGCGTGATTCTCGAGATTGCGCGGAGTCACCAAGTCTCGCTGATCGCGAAGTCCAAGTCGATGGTGAGTGAGGAGATCGGGTTCAACCATGTGGCCGAGGATGCCGGCTACCGTGTGGTGGAGACCGATCTCGGGGAGTGGATCGTCCAGCTCCGTCATGAGCGGCCGAGCCACATGGTGATGCCCGCGGTGCACCTCTCGCGGCAGGAAATCGGCGCCGACATGTCGAGCGCTTTGAGACAAGAGGTTTCCGGCGAGGACATCGCGGCCCAAGTGGGTACGGCGCGCGATGAGATCCGTGACGCGTTTTTTGCGGCGGGAATGGGGATCACCGGCGCCAACGCGCTGATCGCGGAGTCCGGAACGGTGATGATGGTGACCAATGAAGGCAATGGTCGTCTCTGCGCCTCCGTTCCGCCGGTTCATGTCGTCCTCGCGGGTATCGAGAAACTTCTCCCAACGTTCGCCGATGCGGCCACGCAGCTCCGGCTCCTGGCACGCTCCGGAACGGCGCAGCGAATAACGAGCTACACCACCTTCATCACCGGTCCCACCCCGGGTCACACCATGCATATCGTGTTGGTCGACAACGGTCGGCGAACCATGGCGGCCATGCCGGAGTTCACCGAGGCGCTGCACTGCATCCGCTGTGCAGCCTGCGCCAACGTCTGCCCCCCGTATCGGGAGGTTGGCGGTCATGCGTTTGGCTACATCTATACCGGTGCAATTGGTCTGGTGGTGACCGGTTTTCACCACGGGCTCGA
>JAICRA010000318.1 GCA_025937615.1 Thermomicrobiales bacterium
GTCGAGATCCCTCGCTCCGATCGAGCGACATCGGCCAGCTTGTGGACGTCGTCCGCCAGGTACTCGTGAGCCAGCATCTCCGGCGGCAGCTCCACGATCTCGGTTTGATAGTGACTGGTGACGAGCAGCGACGCCGGGTCGAGCGTCCACCAGCAGGGCGTCGAGTAGTGCGGCACCGCCCGAGCGAGGACCGCCGCCGACTCCTGCCAGAAGGTCGGAAGGTCGAGCCCCTGCCCGGCGAGTTGCCCGATCTTGTCCCGTGCTCGCTCCGCCACAGACGCGTTCATGCCTGCATCCTAACAGCCAGCGGCTCGCTCGCAATTCCACTTTTGTGGAATAGACACCTGCCCTCGTATCCCCTACCGTCGATCGGGAACCGGGTGTGACGAGGGAGTAGCTGTGGCCGGGAAGCAGGACGTCATCAGCGGCGCGCGGACACCGGAAGAGCTGGAGACGCTCTTCGAAGACAGCCTGCTCCTGCGCGACTATCAGGTTCTCACCGCCCTGTTCGAGTCAGGAGCCACGCTCGTGATGGGCCGCGAGCAGCCAGTCCGTGGCGGCGAGGCGATCGCTCACGCGGCGTTGGCGACGTGCAACGGCATTGGCGCCTATGTCGCCGATCCGCGGCGCGTCCTGCTGGCCCGCAACTGCGCGCTCGTCATCACGGAACAAGGCATCAATGTGATGCACCGCGGCGACGACGGTGTCTGGCGCTACGCGATCGTGGTCCACGCGGTCGAGGAGAGCAATTGAAGGGAGAAGATCATGATCCAGGAGACGATTTCCAGCCAGCGGCTACAGCCGGTGGCCGTTGGCAAAGACGAGGGGGACGCGCGCTGGTGGTTCGGGGGCCTGGCGGTCATCAAGGCGACCGCCGCTGACACCGGTGGTCAGATGGCCATCATCGAAGTCACGGAGCCACCCGGTGCCGAAGCTCCTTTGCATGTCCATCACCGGGAAGATGAAGGGTTCTGGTTGCTCGAGGGGAGCGCAACTTTTGAGGTCGGTGGCACCATCATCGAAGCCGAAGCCGGTGACTACCTCTTCGGTCCGCGCGACATCCCACACCGCTACACCGTCGGCGCCGCGGGCTGCCGGATGCTGTTCATCATGACCCCAGGCGGCTTCGAGGACTTTGTCATCGCCACGAGCGAGCCGGCAGGCAGCCGCACCCTGTCTCCACCTTCGGAAGAGGAGCCAGACTTAGAGGGGCTCGCCGCGATGGCTCGAGCGTATGGCGGTGAGTTGCTCGGATAAGGAGATCTTCGTTGCGTCCGGCAATCGGGGTAGCGCATCACGATGAAGCGGGAGATACCCCGGATGAACCCATATCTGCTTTCGGAGACGCAGGCTGAGGCAGCAGGGGACCTGTTTGCGGCCGCGTTTTTTCCCTCGGCCGTGGCGACCTTCCTGTTTCCAGACCCCACGCGGCGAGCGCGGTTGCTGCCGGCCTTCTTCAGGGCGATGACGCGCCTGGCTGCGCGCCACGGTGAGGCCGTAGCGCTTGGGCCACCGCCGCAAGCCGTCGCGCTGTGGTTGCTGCCTGACCGGGAGTCGCCGACGGAGGTGGAGTTTGCGGAGGCCGGGATGGAGGCGTTCGCGGCTCTCATGGACGAGGGGGAGGCGGCGCGGCTCGATGCTCTCACCCGTCACATGGATGCGGCGCACGAGCGAGTGATGGACCGGCCGCACTGGTACCTGCCCTTCCTCGCCGTCACCCCAGACCGCCAAGGGCAAGGATCCGGGACTCTGCTGATGCGACACACGCTCGACCGGGTGAGCGCCGCCGGCGCGCCCTGCTATCTTGATTCGGCCGATGAGAGGAATCTCCCGTTTTACGAGCGTCTCGGTTTTCGTACCGTGGAGGCCGGAACGGTGCCGGGTAGCCAGCTGCGCACCTGGGCACTGCGGCGAGGGTGAGTTGGCGCCAGTTGTGAATGCGACCTGCGGGAACAGGAGGCTCCCTCCCCAGGCGTCGGCCCAGCATATCCGAGGAAAGTGGTAGCCCCTTAGAGTGTCTCTGGGACTCATCGAGGCACAGACTAGGCGGTCATCGCGGTCCAGACGCTAGGTCTTGGGCTCGGTCCGGGTCTTGCGATCGGGTGTCGAGATTTGATCGGGGTCTGATCCACAACCGGTCGGCTGGACCCAGTCTGGGTTGTGTCGCTTTGGGAAGGATGCCGCAGGTGCCTGAGAAACGAGGGGAGTGGACGGTCCTGGAGAGTGCCGTCCACTACCGCAACCCGTGGATAACGGTGCGCGAGGA
>JAICRA010000329.1 GCA_025937615.1 Thermomicrobiales bacterium
CCTGGACTCCAGCTCGTGGCGGTTGTGTCGTCGACATTGTCAAATCCTTCTAGAGAGCACCGGCGCGATTGCGCCTCGAGAATCGAATCGTGGCCCGTGTACGCGTTAGTCTGCACTACTTCGAGCTTTGGCGACAGGACGCGTGGCCGGGATCGAAACCAAGGGCGATGATTAACCTTTGATCGTGCTAAAGAACGCGATACTTCGACCAGACTTCTGAGAGGAGGCGTCCCTGGCGCAGATCTTCCCGCGCTCCGTCCTCCTTGGCCACCTTTTCGAAGGCGCGGCTCAGAGTCTCTTCAGCCACGTTCTGAGGAATGATGACGACCCCGTCGACCTCCGCGAAGACCACGTCACCCGCGTGGACAAGGACTCCGGCAACTTCGACCGGCCGTCCGATGCTGGTGACGGTGCCGCGTCCGGAGATATCCACCGGCCGCGGTCCCCGTGAGAAGACGGGAAATCCCAGATCGAGCACCATGCGCGTATCGCGGTGGCAGCCGTCGGTCAAGAACCCGCGCGCTCCCCTGGCTTTGGCGGCGTTCGAGAAGAGCTCTCCCCAGACCGCCACATTCGTCATCCCGCCGACGCCGCTGACCACGACGTCTCCCGGCTTCAGAGCGTCAATCGCGGCGATCTGACTAGTGTATGGCTGGTCGACGACCTCGTACTGGGGCCCAACCAGGACGGTCGCCGCGCGGCCAACGAGGACCTGGCTGGGGTCCGGTTGCGCGGGCACCACTCCCGGCTGGAGCACCTGATTACGAAAACCCATGCCGTCGAGAATGTCGGAAATGACCGCCACGTAGAGCTTCTCGGCCAACATGTCGAAGAGTCGGTCATCCAGCTCCGCCAACGAATCCCTCCGTTCGATAGGCTCTAGTGTGCGAGCGAATCTCGAGCTAGCCGGTGCAGCGGACCCTAGCCCGACACCACGATGATGTTGGCGTACGGAACGGTATCACCGGTGCGCACCGTCGCCCGCGCGCTCTGCGCCAGTCGCTTCAGTTCGCTATGGCTTACTCGCTCGAACGGAACCTCTCCCAGCAACGCTCGCATCTCGCCGACTCGGTGCGGACTGATTGCGTCCATCTCATGGGTGATCAGAACCCGGTCGAGCGACCACTCGGCGATCACCGCGGCGAGAACATCCAGTACGGTCGGGATGTCGTCCACGAGCGCCAGATCGATCCGTTCCGGTCCCTCAGGTACCGGGAACCCGCGATCGCAGACAGTGAAATAGTCCGTGTGCCCGGTACTCGCCAGGAGCTGGCTCAGGGCGGGGTTGAGGATGCCGCCTCGCTTCATGGCGCATCGGGCTCCGGCGAACCCTCTGGATCGAGCCCACGGGAGACGAAGTAGCGGTTTCGCTGCTCGGCCGTGACACGCGCCCTGAGGCCCGGGACAGGTCGCTTGAAGTAAAGCAATCGCTCGTCAGAGTCACCGCCGATGGCGACGAGCTCCCATCCCTCCGCCCCTAGCTGTGGCAAGCGAAATCGCTCGGTCTCGGGCAGCGTGAGGTACTCCCAGCTGAATGCCGAGGCGGCTCTCCCCATCATGCTTTCCCTTTCAGCCTCCAGGCTGCCCTGGCGCGATGACAACTGGTTCCTCCATTATGCTTGCATCCCAATCCTGGCGCGCTAGCGGCCCAGATCGCAATCGTGCAAGAGAAGATAAAGGCGAAGGTGGTGAGATGAAACTCGCGACCCGAATGCAGCGTCTCGGCACTGAAACGGCGTTCGAAGTTCTGGTCCGCGCTCGGGCGCTCGAAGCGCAGGGCCGGGACGTGATCCACCTGGAGATCGGCGAACCCGATTTCGACACACCGACGAATGTTAGCGAGGCCGGAGTTGACGCCATCCGCGCTGGGTGGACCCACTATGGCCCCGCCTCGGGGCAACCCGATCTGCGACAGACCATCGCCGACTACATCAATCACTCGCGGGGTACATCGTACGGACCGGCAAATGTCGTCGTCACGCCCGGTGGCAAGCCGATCATGTTCTTTCTCATCCTCGCCTTGCTCGAGGAAGGTGATGACGCCATCTTCCCCGATCCGGGGTTCCCGATTTATCGCAGCATGATCGACTTCGTCGGCTCGCGAGCCATCCCTCTACCGATCCGCGAGGAGCATGACTTTCGGCTCGACGTCGACGAACTA
>JAICRA010000323.1 GCA_025937615.1 Thermomicrobiales bacterium
AAGTCGGCGCGCGCCGACTCGCGCACGGTGTAGAGCTGCACGGCAATCGGGTTCTCGGGCCGAACGATCATCGCATTCCTCCTGGTGGCTGACTGGGCCCTAGGGTGACGGGGTGATAGGAAGCGACAGATGCAAACATCCGCTCACCCACGACTCCCGACTTCCGACTTCCGACTCGCACTTGCGTCTACCACGTCTGATCTCTAGAGTGCCCGCATTCGCCAAACGCGGCGCAGCATACCCTGCCCTAGGAGCGCCCTGTGCAGCTGATGACCCCGGACGAGACCCGTGCCTTCTTGCTCGAAGGGACGCGAACCGCCGCGCTGGCCACGGTCCGGGCCGACGGCCGGCCTCACGTCGCGCCGATCTGGTTCACCCTCGACGGTGACGATCTCCTGTTCACCACCGGTGAGAACACGGTCAAAGGCGGCAATCTCCGGCGCGACGGACGGGTGGCGCTCATGGTCGATGATGAAGAACCACCTTTCGCCTTCGTCTCGATCGAGGGCGAGGTGAGCTTGTCAGACGACCTCGAGACGATGCGCCACTGGGCCACCCGGATCGCTGCCCGCTACATGGGTGAAGATCAGGCCGATGCCTATGGCAGGCGCAACGCCGTACCCGGTGAGCTCCTCGTGCGGGTGCGACCGGCGAAGATCGTGGCCGTCAAAGGCGTCGCGGACTAACGGGCTATTGGCTACTGGCTTTCGGCTCTCGGCTTATTCTCGTTCCAGCCGTCTGACCGTCTAGCCGTCTAGTCGACCCACTTCAACCGCACACCCTTCCTCCATCGACACTCGAGCGGCGAGGATGATCTCCAGGACGTGCGTGGCGTGCTCGGCGGTCAGGATCGGAGCTTCGGCGCCCTCCAGGACCGCGACGAAGTGCTCCGGCCCGAACTGAATCAAGTGCGATAACCGGGAAGAATTTGGCGGCGTAACCTGGTGCCAGCTCTCCTTGCCATGCGGGCGCTCGTCCCGCTGCCAGACGTCGACTGGCGCGTCCGGCTCATACCAGTTCTCCAACGACATGCTGACCGTTCCCATCTCGCCGTGGATCTCCAGCGCCGGGGCTTTCGAGCGCGGCGTCGCGAAGGAGGAGAGGACCTGCGCGAAGCGGTTGTCGCCAAAATCAAGGTGAATCAGGAGATGGTCCGGCGCCGTGACATCGATGACCTCTCCTTGACGGCTGGGGATCAGCACATTCCGGCGAGGGATGGAGACTCCACCGAAGGCCTCGACGCGCCGCGCGGGACCGAGGAGCCCGGTGATGGCATGGAGGATGTAGACCCCGGTGTCGAGTGCCGGCCCCACGGAAGGGCCATAGAAGACCGCCGGGTCACCCTTGTAGTCGCGCCAGGCCGCGGGACCCATGTTCGCCATCTGCCCAATCGCCAACGTCGGTCGGCCGAGCCAGCCCGAGTCGAGCTTCGCTTTCAGCCAGCGGAAACGGTTCGTTGCCATCACCGCGGGGGCGCAGAGCAGGGTCAGACCCCGCTCGCGCGCCAGGTCGATCGTCGCCCGGGCATCGGCCACGGTCCTGGCCAGCGGCTTTTCGGAAAAGACATGCCTTCCGGCCTGGAGCGCGGCCACATTGACTTCATGGTGGAACGGCGCGGGGGTGAGATTCAGCACCGCCGCCACGCGCTGATCGGCCAGGAGCGCATCGAACGTTGGGGCAATGGTCGGGCGCGGCAGTCCCAGTGCCACCAGGTCCTCCGCCAGACACTCGGCCCGTACCGGGTCAGGGTCATAGACCGAAACGGCTGTGGCGCGGCCCGCAAGTGGCGCGAGTCCTGGCCCATAGGTCCGCAAGGCGACGTCGCCACAGCCGATGATTCCCAGTCCGATCCCGCTATCAGTCACGTTTTCCCTCCCTTGCCACCGTCCCGCGGTCCCGGCACGATAGCATGGCCGGACGGCGAGTCGGTGAGTCGGGAAGTCGGGAAGTCGAGGAGTCTAGAAGAACCGTCCTTCTCCCCCTTCACCCCCTCAGGCGGCGTAGCCGCCGGCACCCCCTGAGCCGAAGGCGGCACCCGCTCAGCGCAGCGCCCCCCTCCGTTTCCGCATCTTGATGCCGGGGCTGCCGGAACCGTAGTAGTGAGGGTGGACGCTCTCCTCCTCATAACCCACGCGCTGGTAGAGCGCTCTCGCGGCGGTATTGCCGGCCTGCACCATGAGCGTCATGTCGCCCGCGGGCAGGGCGCACTCGGCGGCATGCAGCAGCGCGGC
>JAICRA010000181.1 GCA_025937615.1 Thermomicrobiales bacterium
CGAAGCGGCCAGTTCCTTCCTTGCACCGGAGATCGCCGCGCTTTCCGACGCAACCATTTCCGACTGGATTGACCAGGAGCCGGGTCTCGAGCCGTACCGGCACGCACTGATGCGGACGAGCCGGCTGCGGTCGCACATTCGCTCGGTCGAGGTCGAAGAGATCCTGGCGCGGGCCGGCGAGATGGCCGCCGCCTCCGAGATCACCCACGGCGTGCTGGAAGATGGGGAACTGCCGCTCGGGCAGATCACCGACGAGGCCGGCCAAACCGTGCGACTCGCGCAGGGGAACCTCAACCGCTTCCTCGATTCGGCCGACCGCCGCGTGCGGCAAGAGGCCTGGGAGCAGTCCGCTGACGCCTACCTCGCCTTCCGCAATACGTTCGCTGCCACCCTGGCTGGGGCGGTCAAGCGCGACGTCTTCTATGCCCGTGCCCGCGGCTACGCCTCGTCCCTGGAAGCGGCTCTGGCCGGAGACAATATCCCGACGGTCGTCTTTTACAACCTCCTCGACACCGTCTGGAAGCACTTCCCGGTCTGGCACCGCTACTTCAGCGTCCGCCGCCGCCTGCTCGGTCTCCCGGAGGGCGAACTACACGGCTACGATTTGGAAGCGCCCCTTGCCGAACAGCCGAGCTTCCCCTGGGAACGAGGGGTGGAAGCCATCCTGGCTTCGCTCGCGCCACTGGGTCCCGAATATGTCGCCGAAGTTCGCCGCGGCATGGCGGAGCGCTGGACCGATCGCTGCGCCAATCTTGGTAAGGGAGGAGGCGCCTTTTCGGCCGGGACATTCGGCACCGAGCCCTTTATCTCCATGACCTGGCAGGACAACCTCACCAGCGTCTCCACCCTCGCGCACGAGCTTGGCCACTCCATGCACTCGCTGCTGACCTGGCAGAACCAGCCCGTGACCTATGCGAGCTACGGGATGTCGGCAGCGGAAACAGCGTCCAACCTCAACCAGGCGTTGATGGGCGCGCACCTGCTGGCCGAGCGAGATGATCGGGACTGGACGGTCGCGGTGATCGAGGAGCGGATGGCCAACTACATGCGCTACCTCTTTACGATGCCGATTCTGGCTCGCTTCGAGCTTGCCGCCCACGAGCGGGTGGAAGCGGGAGGAGCACTCTCGGCGGATTGGATGAGCCAGACACTGCTCGGGTTCTACCGAGATGGGTACGGGCAAGAGGTCGTCATCGACTCGGCACGGATGGGAATCACCTGGGCGCGCTTCTCGCACTTGTTCATGAACTTCTACGTCTTCCAGTACGGCATTGGCATCACCGCCGCGGCAGCGCTCTCGGAAGCGATTCTCACTGAGGGCGAGCCGGCGCGAGAGCGATACCTCACCTTTTTGCGCGCCGGCGGCTCTGTCGACCCGATCGTCGCCCTCCGTGACGCCGGCGTCGACATGTCCTCGCCCGAACCGGTCGAGCGTGCCTTTGCGGTGTTGAGCCGCTATGTCGATCGCCTGGAGGAGTTTGTGCCGTAACTCTTGCGGCACGACCGGTCAGGCGGCTGCTGATTTCTACGCTCTCGCCTCCCCCAGTTTCTCGAGCAGCAACGTCTCGGCGACGATCATCCGCTCCAGCTCACCCAGGTCGAGACTTTCGTTGGCGGCGTGGATCTGAGAGCGCTGGTCCCCGGGTCCCCAGATGACGAACTCGGCGTCCGGGGCCAGCTGCTGCAGTGTCGTCAGCAACGGAATGGTGCCGCCAGAACCGGTCACTTTCGGCTCGGTATCGAATGCTTCGGCGGCTGCCTGCCGCGCGGCAGCGAAAACCGGGCCGTCCGTCTTACCCATGAAGGCGTCGCCGGTGTGCACTGGCGCGGTGACGACCTCGACACCCCACGGGGCAGAGGCATGGAGGTGCTCCATCAGCAGCCGCACCGACTCCTCGGGGTCCGAGCCCGGCGCAATGCGGAGGGAGACGCGCGCTTTCGCCTCGGGGATGAGGCTGTTGGAGGCGCTCGCGGTCGGCGGGGCATCCAGCCCGATGGCCGTCACCGACGGTTTGGACCAGAGGCGCGAGGCGAGCGTCCCGGTGCCCATCAGCCCGACCCCCGGCAGCACACCGGCTGCCGCCCGATAGTCGTCCTCTGGGATGCCACCACCTTCCCATTGAAATCGGGTGAGACCGGGGATGGCGACGTCGCCATGCTCGTCGAGCAAGGTGTCCAGGATGCGGATCAGCGCCATCAGGGCGTCCGGGGCGGCGCCACCGTAAGAGCCAGAGTGAGCCATCCCCTTGAGCGAGCGGACGGTGACGTCGCAGGCGGCGATGCCGCGCAGCGCGGCCGTCAGCTCCGGCTCTCCCGCCTTCATGTTTCCACCATCGTTGATAACGAAGGCGTCGCAGCGCACCAGGCCAGGGTTGGCTGCGATGAGCGCCTCCAGACTGCTCCCTGTCTCCTCCTCGCCTTCCATCAACACCCGGATCCCCACTGGCGGCTCACCGCCGAAAAGGCGCAGCGCGGTGGCGATGATCATCACACCGGACTTGTCGTCGGCCGCCCCCCGGCCATACATCCGCCCGTCGTGAATCTCCGGCTCGAACGGATCCATGTCCCAACCCTGGTCCAAGGGAGCGGGCTGGATGTCATAGTGGGCATAGAGGAGGATCGTCGGTGCGCCCGGTGGAGCCGGAATCTCGGCATAGACGGCAGGATAGCCCCCAGGCACGTCGAGCAGGCGCGCCCCGGGGATCCCATAACGCTCCAGCAAATCGACGATCGCCTCCGCCGTCTGTATGACCGGCTCAGAGGGAAAACCGGGGAAGGCGCAGGACGGAATACGAACCAGGGCGGCAAGGTCTTCGGTCACGTCCGCCATGATTCCCTCGGCGAGCGTGCGGACGGTATCGACCGGCATGTTTCTCCCTCTCAATCACGCGAGAACCAATTCCCTGAGGTCGTATAGCAGGACGCGGGCCGGACTGGGTGTGGCCTGCCTCAATCGAGAAAATGCGTCCTAAGGTCCCGGAATCGCTCCAGCACGAGCAATTTTCCGGGTGCGGCGTCGCCATCGATTTCCTGGTGCTCCAGGCGCCAGGTGGCGTGATGCGGAATGAACACCGCGTTGAGTCCGACCGCCAGCGCCGGGTTGATGTCGGACTTCGGCGAGTTACCGATCATCCAGGTCCGCGCCGGATCGACCTCCAGCTGCGCCACAAGGCTCTGGTAGGCGGCGCCGTCCTTCTCCGGAACGACAGCAGCATGCCGGAAGTAGCTTCCTATCCCGGAGCGGTCGATCTTCATCCGCTGCTCCTCCGGGTGCCCCTTCGTCATCAGGGTGAGATCGTGGCGCTCAGCGAGGAGAGCGAGCGTTTCCTCCACGCCGTCGATCAGCTCGATCGGTTGAGACAGGATGCGCTCGCCGAAGCCCATGACCATGCGTAGGTCGTCCTCGGCGATCTCGCGTTCAGCCAGATGCTCGTAGCAGGTGCGCAGGTTGCGGCTGAACGCAGCCGAGCCGTAGCCATGAATTCCGAAATTTGCCTGCTCGATCTCGTCGAGGGCGGCTCGCGCCTCTTCCCGGGTCAACGTCGAGTGAGCCAAAAAATCGAGGAAGTCCTCGATGGCCCGTTCGAAGTGGATGTTGTTCTCCCAGAGGGTGTCGTCGGCGTCGAAAATGAGGTGCTGGCCCTTTTCAGCAGACCCGTGCCCCATGGTGCCTCCCCGGCCATTACGCTCACCAGATCCTCGTATGGTTCAGCCGTAGACCGCTCTCGTCAGAGACGCATGTAACGTGCTCGACATTTGGCGCGACGGTCTCTGCAGCAGTCGAAGATACTCTGAATGTTCGTCCCTATCCTGCCCGCCCTGGTGCTCACAACGTCCTTTGGGTGCGCCCGATCGTGCGCCGTCCCTTCGACGTGCACAACCGGCGAGCATCGTGCGGCGTGTCGAGGAAGGGATCACAGCGGTCATCTCCGGGTACAGACTCGGCATTTCGGACTTTGACGAGCTATGGTCGACTTCATATTCCTGTTATGATGAACAGGCGCGGCCCCGCGATACCCGGCAAGGAAGCGGGAGCA
>JAICRA010000090.1 GCA_025937615.1 Thermomicrobiales bacterium
CTCGCGGATATTTGCGACGGCCAACTCCGCGAGATGTTCTTTGCCCATCGACTCGATCAGTCCCGGGAGGAGTACGAGCGGAGGATTTTTGGGAAAACCGCGTCACTTTTTGCCGGATCAGCGGAGATGGGCGCGATCATCGGGAACGCTCCCCAATCCGCCGTTCAGGCACTTCGGCGATACGGGTCCGATATCGGGATGGCGTTCCAGATCGTCGATGACGTGCTCGACTTGCGCGAAGTAACGAGCCAGCTCGGCAAACCGGCCGGCCATGACCTGACCCAAGGGACGGTCACACTACCAACAATCATCTATGCCTCAAGTCTCACAGATGCTTCCGACGCAGCTCTGCGGCTCCAGTCCGTGGTTTCCGGTGAAATCACCGAACCAGCCGAGGTCGCGCGGGTGGTCGAGGAGATTCGAAACTCCGGTGCCCTGGAAGCGGCAATGGACGAGGCGATCGAATTCGCCTCTCGGTCGAAAACACACGTCGCGGCTACGCCCGATCCAGAGACTCGGGATATGCTCGAACAAATAGCCGATGTGGTCTGTGAACGGTCTGCCTAAAGGTAGCCACCAGTCCTACATGGCCACCAGTCCCGTCTCATACATCCGCCCGAAAATGCTGTGCCAGTAGTGTCCGTGAGGGTCGACCGTCTCTAGGTCGGCCTCGAGTTGTGAGGGCATATCGGGCGTCATGAGGATCGTCGCGAGTTTTTGTAACTGCCGATTCTCGAGTGTTCGGTCCAGTAGTTCAGCCTCATGGCGCTGGATCGGTTTGCAGCCCTCAACCACCAGCAAGTCGGTGCTCAGCATTCGCGTCCATGTCGACGACGTCACCCGAGCTGCCAGGTCGAACTCAGCCCGTGCCCGAGCGTCGTTTGCGACTGCCGGAGCCAGGCTCGGCAGACCCACCTCGGTGACGAACGCGCTCAGGGCAAAATCCCGCCATGGCATCACGAAGTAGGAGACAGGCGGAGTGTGGTCCGTCAGGCGGTGCTGGATGAATCCGGCAATCCGCCGCGCCCGGCGATGGCCTGCGTTGAAAATGAGCCAGCCCTCACCATGACGCAGCCGGTGCTCGACCGCGTCGAAATAGAGACTCATCCTTTGCAGGAGGTCGCGGTCCTGGATCGGCGCTTGTTCAATAAGGGAATCAATCTCGGTCATCCTCGACTCTCCGTTTGCGCGGCGTCTGGAACGAACCGTGACGGGGCGTCCTTATGGTAACGGATTGGATACCACAAGGAACCGGCTTCTGAAAATGCTGACTCGACTAGCCGACGTCGTTTCTCATGTCCCTGTTTCGGGCGGTGGGAAGGCCGATTGTCCGCCGGAAGTCTTCAAGCGCTCGCTCGGAGTCAACGGCGGTGGCAACGCGTACGTTGCCGGGTCCCGCTATCTGTGTACGCCCGAGTTCCGGTTCCACAGTGTCGACCGCGATTGACAACTCGCGAACCGCAATCAGAGAGGGGTCTATCGCGACCGCAACCGAGAGCGGATCGTGGAGCGAGAACTGGTCCTGGCTCAGCTTGGAGAATGCGGACTTGCCTACCTCACGCAAGAGATGTGCACTGCGCGGTAGTGATGAGGTGTTGTTGACCCCGTCCCAGTCGTCTCGGGTCAGCGCGACCTGCTCGGTCACATCAAGCCCAACGGCGGTCAGGTTCGGAAAAGGTGCCGTGAATACCTGATCCGCAGCTTCGGGATCGACGAGGATATTGAACTCCGCCGCCGGCGTCGTGTTGCCGGCAACGGTATACGCCCCACCCATAACGACCACCGCCTTCAGTAGCTCAGGCAACGCGGGTTCGACGTTGAGGGCTATGGCCAGGTTTGTCAGAGGTCCAAGCGCCACCAACGTCAGTTCGCCGGGACGGTGGCGAGCGAGGCGAATCAGAGCCGCCGGTCCTCGGTCCTCCCCTATGGATCGGGTTGATATCGGAAGTTGCGCGCCCCCAAGGCCGTTTTCGTCGTGAAAATAGCTCGCGTCCTGATGCGGCCGGACAAGGGGGCGGCTGGCGCCTCGGTGTACGGGTACCTCGTCCGCACCAAGCCAGTCGAGGACGGAGAGCGTGTTCGCCGTCGTTTTTTCCACGCCGACGTTACCCGCGACGGTGGTAACCGCGACGAGCTCGATCCCGGGAGCTGCTACAGCGTAGGCCAGAGCTAAGGCGTCGTCCGTTCCCGTGTCGACATCGAGGACGAGTGGCAGCCGCTCACTCACGGCCGTGGTCCGACGGGAACCGACCGTTTGGACTCCGCTGTGGTCCAGGCTGCCACCGGCGGCGTTTCCGTTACCGGAGACTCGGTAACGATGTCGAGAAAGTATGGCCGGCCATCTTCAATGGCTTCCCAAACCGCACGTTCCACGTCGTTGGGGTCGCTCACTTGAGCAGCGGCAAAACCGAACCCGCGTGCAATTGCCGCATAATCAACGGGATTGAAATCGACGCCGAAGTAGCGATCGTCGTGATACAGGTGCTGCAGCTCCTTGATCCAGCCGAATGTGCCGTTCGAGCACTGGATGATGACGATTGGCAAACCAAGACGGGTAATTGTTTCCAGTTCGCCGACCGACATACCGAAGCTTCCGTCGCCTGTCATGCCGACGACGCGACGGCCGTTGCCCGCATACCAGGCACCCACTACTCCGGGGATTGCGTAGCCAAGGCCCCCATGCGCGCGCGGGATGACCGTCGTCCGGCCAGGGCGACGCAGCTCATACTGGGCGCTCAAGAAGGGAGTCGGTGTACCCGGGTCGGCGACGATGATCGTGTCGTCGTCGAGGGCATTGCGCAGTGCGCGAACGACCTGAGCCGGCTTGATCGGACGGGAACGTGCCGCCGCTTGCCGGTCAATCTCATTCCAGTATTGCCGCCGCTCTTCACGCAGCGCGGCAAGGCGGGGCTGATTGCGAGCACCAACTGTGTCAGGGCGAGCGATTGCCTCCAGAAGCGCGGCGAGGGTCAATTTGGCATCGCCAATGAGTCCGACGACCAACGGATAGTTGTTCCCTACCTCGTACGGTTCGACGTCGATCTGAATGAGTTTCGGGGCACTCCCGATCGGCGGGAGTGTCCAGTGGCACGTCGTCGTCGAGTCGGTTCGAGTTCCGACGTAGAGCACGAGATCGGCATCCGCCACACAGGCATTCGCATATGGTCGCGCTCCGTTACCGCCGATGACGCCGATCGCGACGTCGCTCGTTTCGGCGATGCTGCCCTTGCCGTTGATCGACGTGGCGACCGGGACGTTCAGCGCCTCACCGAGAAGTGTGAGCTCGGTCCATCCCCCCGACGTGAGCACGCCTCCTCCGGCCACAATGACCGGACGAGAAGCCGCCGCCAACTCTGCGGCCGCCCGCTCGACGAGCACCTGGCCGGGAATTACCCGCATCGCTGGGGCGGCCCCGAACTCCGCGACGCCATAAACGGATGCGTCGGGCGTTTCTCCCTCCAGGACATCGGTGGGGAGCGACAGATGGGTTGCACCCGGCCGGCCAGCGGTTGCCATCCGGATTGCACGGCGAGCGGCTTCCGCCATCGTCGTGGCGGAGTTGACTCGCGTGTTCCATTTGGTTACCGGGCGAAAGAGACCCTCCTGGTCCAGCTCGGTGAGAACGCCCCGCCCTTGCTGATCGACGGGCGTATCCGAAGTCAAGCAGAGCAAAGGAATCGCAGAGCCATGCGCCTCGGCGACACCGGGCAGGATGTATGTGGCGCCGCCTCCACTTGGCCCTTCGCAAACGCCGACACGCCCGCTCACCCGAGCGTAAACGTCAGCCATGAAGGATGCCGATCGTTCATCCCTCGTCATCACGTGCTCGATTGCACCCCGGGCGTCGCGGAGGGCATCATAAAATGCCATCCCGGTGTCCCCGGGAAGTCCGAATATATGTTGGACGCCGGATCCGACGAGAACGTCGACGAGCGCTCGTGCCCCTTGCATCGTCAGTTTCCTCTCTCGCTTTCCCTGCCCGTATGGTTCTTCGCGCGCAGCGCAATGTAGATGTCGTTGACATTCGTGCCAGTCGGGCCAGTCTGCACGGCGCCTCCCGCTACTTCAAAGACGCTCAGACTGTCGTTCTGCGCAAGTGCCCCCAGCGGATCGACCCCAGCGTTGGCGGCTCGGCGGGCGGTGGCCGCATCCGCAATTGCTCCCGCATATCCGGTGATCGCATCTTGACCGTCGGTGCCAAGGCTGGCAACTACCCAGTCCGACAAGTCTCGGCGATCCAGCTCGAGCGCCGCCGCAAGCGAAAACTCGGTGTTGCGGCCACCTC
Organism: Thermomicrobiales bacterium; assembly: GCA_025937615.1. Next base: position 4,286 of record JAICRA010000090.1, read on the forward strand.
GCCCATTCCCTCGCACCGTCACCGTTGCCTCTCCGCCTCCGAGGACGACGTCCACCGAGTCCGGCATTTGCGAAACGACCGAGACAAACTCGCGCCCCAGCTCGGCGGCTTCGCCCTGCGCCGATTGCCAGACGATTCGGCACCCGAGTCCGAGGGCAACCGCCTTGCCTGCCGCCGCTCTGACTGCCGCGGCATTGTCACCCACAACCAGCAATACGTCTTCATTTGTGTATTGAGGCTCCGGCTCGATTGAGCCAGACTCAAGCGTCGTAAGGACGGAAACCGGAATCTGCTCTCTAATTCCGTAACGGTCGATGACCTCCAGCGCCAGTCGCGGACTCCTGACCCCGGGCACGGTCGGTCCACTAGCGATGATGCGAGGGTCGTTGCCCAGGACATCCGACAAGATCAGCGTTACCCAGGTGCATTTGGGTGCTGCAGCGCGCAAGCCGCCGCCCTTGACCCGGCTCAGGGGAGCGCGAACGGCATTCAAGGCTTCGATAGGCGCCCCAGCGCGCAACAAGAGGTCGGTCGTATGCGCAATATCGGCAAGAGTCACTCTATTCCGAGGTGCCTCCAGCAACGCTGATCCGCCGCCGGAAACGAGCGCCAAGACGACTCCCTGGCTGAGCCGGTTCAACGAAGAGATCATCAGGTTGGTTGCTCGGACTCCGCGCTCATCGGGAATCGGATGGCCTGCTTCGTGCACCCGCAACCCTGGAGGGAGCGGCGCTCCGGCGTGACCTTCTTTTGTAATGACGTCGCCCGACCCGATGATTCCGTTCAGTGCCTCGACGGCCCCCTGCGCCATGGCAACCGCCGCTTTGCCGACCGCAACGACGTGAACATCCCTGACAGCCGGGAGCGTCTTGCCGCCCACGATGAGGCGTCCGTCTTCCCAAGCGAGCGAGTTCCGCACCGCGCGCGACGGCTCGACCGCCTCGATGGCGGCGAAGAAGAGCTCCCGAATCCGAGCGCGGGCCAGGTCGAGATCGTGGTTGCTGATCTCAGTTGGGTCACGCCGAGGATTTGGATCCAGCACGGAGTTGCTCCAACACGGCCCGTAAGTCATTGGGCAGGGACGACTCCAGCCGCACCCTGGAACCATCAGGTAACTGAAATGCAAGCGCACTGGCATGGAGAAACTGCCGTTTGAGTTGTGGATCCGTGAGGCGCGGCCTCCCATACACCTGATCCCCGATGATTGGGTGACCAATGAAGGCAAGATGGACCCGAATCTGGTGCGTGCGACCAGTCTCTATCGAGACCTCCAGCAATGTGGCGTTCGGAAATTGCTCGATGCCCCGGAACCGCGTTACCGCCGGCCGCCCTAACCGCAGAACGGCCATGCGATGCCGGTTCTTGGGATCGCGGCCGATTGGGGCATCTATCGTCGCTTCCGTATCGCCCACCGATCCAGAAACAAGGGCAAGATAGGTCTTCTCGACCGAACGGTCTTCCCACTGCGCCACCAGAGCGGTGCGCCCCCTGTCCGTCTTTGCGGCAACGATCAGCCCCGAGGTGTCCTTATCCAGCCGGTGGACGATTCCCGGCCGTTGCGATCCGCCCACGGAGATCCCCGGAACGTTCGCCAGGAGCGCGTTCGCGAGTGTTCCTCTCGGGTGTCCTGGCGCGGGATGGACGACCATTCCGGCAGGCTTGTCGACCACGATGACATCCGCGTCCTCGTACACGATCTTGAGCGGGATTGGATCGGGAAGAATTTCGTCGATCTGGGGAGGCGGTATATCCACCAATACGACCTCGCCCGGCGTCATGCGGAATTTCGGTTTCCGATGTTGACCATCGACGAGTACTCGGCCAGATTCGATGAGCGCCTGGACTGTACCGCGACTCAGATCGGGCAACTGATCTGCGACGTAGCGGTCCAGGCGCATGCCTAGATCGTCAGGAGCCGGGCGTAGCTCAACGAGCCCATCACTTTCCTCTTCGGCACGAGTAGTGTCGCAGTCGTCGCACATCCGCTTCACTGGTCAATCGATTGCCCGATGCGAAGTCCCGACGCCGGCCGCGTCAACCCCCAAACCAGGACCAGAGCGCCGACCGTGATCGCGCTGTCGGCGACATTGAAGTTCGGCCAGGGCCCCACCGACAAGAAGTCGATGACATATCCTAGTCTGATGCGGTCGATGAGGTTGCCGATGGCGCCGCCAGCGATTGCGCCGGTTGCCAGAGTTTGCAAGAGCGACGGGCGTGTCTGGCGCAAATAGTGCCAGAGAAGGCCCATCAGTATTGCGATCGATACGCTAATGAGAATCGGCGCAAGTCCTGAAAAGAGACCAAATGCCGCGCCACGATTTTCCGTGTATTCCAACGCGAGCCAACCATCGACGATCGC
>JAICRA010000129.1 GCA_025937615.1 Thermomicrobiales bacterium
ATCGAGCTCTATCCGGGCAAGGGCGGTCAAATGTGCCGCTCGGCGGGAACGGCCGCCCAACTGATGGCGAAATCTGGCGACTATGCGCAGATCAGGATGCCGTCGGGAGAGGTTCGGCTGGTCCACCTCAACTGCATGGCGACACTCGGCCAGGTCGGTAACGTCGATCACGAGAACATCGTCATTGGAAAAGCTGGTCGAAACCGGCACCGGGGGCGGCGGCCAACGGTCCGCGGGTCGGTAATGAACCCGCGAGACCATCCGCACGGCGGCGGCGAGGGCAAGGCTCCGATCGGTGGTCAGCCGAAAACCAAATGGGGAAAGCCGGTGCAGGCGCGGACGCGCAACAACAAGCGGACGGATCCGATGATTGTCCGGCGCCGCGCCACGAAGCGAAAGTAAGCGAGGAGGCACTTCGTGTCGAGGTCGTCCAAGAAGGGGCCATATATCGACGCCAAGCTGCAGGAAAAGATCGAGGCGCTCAATCGCACGAATGAGCGGCGCGTGATCCGCACATGGGCACGCGCATCCACGATCTTCCCGGGCATGGTTGGCCATACTGTGGCCGTGCACAACGGCAAGGTCCACGTTCCGATCTTCGTCTCAGAGCAGATGGTCGGGCACAAACTCGGCGAGTTCGCACCGACGCGAACCTTCCGTGGTCACGGTAAGGACGCCGACCGGCGCGGTCGGCGCTAGCGGCGGCGGGGAGACAGGTACGATGGAAGTTCGAGCAAGTGTGACTGGCGTCCGCGTCTCCCCGCGGAAGGCGCGGCTGGTCGTCGACGCAGTGCGCGGGAAACGCGTGTTGGATGCGATCGCGCTGACCCGGTTCATGCCGCAAAAGACCGCAGTCGACGTTGGCAAGCTGCTTCGGTCTGTGGCGGCGAATGCGGAGAACAACTACGACATGGATCCAGAAGACCTCTGGATCAAGGCGATCTACGCCGATGATGGACCCTCGTTTCGCCGGTTCAAGGCAAAGGCAAGGGGCCGCGTCGGGCGCATCATCAGACGCAATACGCACCTGACGGTGATCGCAGAGGAGCGGAAAAGCTAATGGGACGTAAGGTAAATCCGATTGGATTTCGACTGGGAATAGTTACAGACTGGGAATCGAAGTGGTACGCGGAGCGGAACTACACCGAGCAACTTCATGAGGACCTTCGCATCCGGCGGCTGATCCTGAATGAGTTGACCCGAGCTGGCATCTCCAAGATTGAGCTCGAGCGCTCGGCGAACAAGGTCGACGTCACTCTCCACACCTCGAAGCCGGGGATTGTTATCGGCAAGCAGGGCGCCAATGTCGAACGGTTGCGTCAGATGCTCGAGCGGGAGATCGACAAGAAGGTCCACCTCCGGATTGAAGAGATCAAGGTGCCGGAGATCGATGCCAAGCTCATCGCCGAGAGCATCGCAGAGCAGATTTCCCGCCGTGTGGCCTACCGCAGAGCGATGAAGCATGCCGTGCAACAGGCCATGCGCCGGGGAGCGAAGGGGGTCAAGATCACTCTTTCCGGACGGCTCGGCGGGGCCGAGATGAGCCGCTCGGTGACTGAGATGGATGGCCGAGTGCCGCGCTCGACGCTGCGGGCTGACATTGACTTCGGCGTCGTCCACGCACACACCACGTATGGCCGCATCGGCGTCAAGGTCTGGGTCTACAAGGGTGAAGTCTTGCCAGAGTTGGCCCCGGTCACGGCGGCGACGCTGACAGCTGACCTGGCGGCGATTTCAGGGGACTAGCAGCCTGCCGGCCGGAAACACTTCCGACGGCCTCGTTCGCGAGCAGGAGCGACGATCATGTTGATGCCGAAGCGGACCAAATATCGAAAGATGATGCGGGGCCGCATGACCGGCAAGGCGAACCGTGGCATAGAGATTTCGTTCGGCGAGTTTGCACTGCAAGCGACGGAGCCGGCATGGGTAAGCAGCCGGCAGATCGAAGCGGCCCGGCGCGCGGTCACCAACTACCTCAAGCGCGGCGGGAAGGTGTGGATCCGCATATTTCCTGACAAACCGGTGACGCATAAGCCGGCCGAGACTCGAATGGGTTCCGGCAAGGGCAACCCGGAGTACTGGGTCGCCGTCGTCAAGCCGGGGCGGGTGCTGTTCGAGGTGGCCGGTGTCACACGGGCCCAAGCGAAGGAGGCACTCCGCCGCGCCGCGATGAAGATGCCGATGGATTGCCAATTTATCGAGCGGCAGCATATTGGACTGGCCAGTACCTCTGAAGACGCAGAGAGCGATGTAGCCGGGGAGGTGGTAGCGTGAAGCCGGCAGAGATTCGGGCGATGGACGACGAGAAACTCGATCAGCAAGTGGCGAGCCTGCTGGCGGAGTGGCGAAGTCTCCGCTTTCAGCAAGCCGTAGGGCAGTTGACCGCCACCGCACGGACCCGCCAGATCCGAAAGGACATCGCGCGGATCAAGACGATTCAAACGGAGCGCGAGATCGAAGCCGAACTGGCGGCGTCAGCGAGCGAACGGATCAAGTAGCGCCGCGTAGCAGCGCGAGGAACAACGATGAGTGACAGCAGGACCGGAGCGGGGGAAGTGGCGCCAGCCCAGCCACCGCGGACGCAAAAAATCGGCAGGGTGGTGAGCGACAAGATGGAGAAGACCGTGGTGGTTGCGGTCGACTCCGTGCGCCGTCATCCGCTGTATCACAAGCGCATCACGCGCACGAGCAAATTTCTCGCCCATGACGAGCAGAACGCCTGCAATCCGGGCGATATCGTCCGCATCGAGGAGACGCGCCCGCTGTCGAAGCGGAAGCGATGGATTGTTCGAGAAATAGTCGAGCGGGGCGTGCAAATCTAGGGCGTCGTGCCGATCGGGCGCCAACAGGAGCAAAGCGGTGATCCAACAGGAATCGCGATTGCGCGTCGCTGACAACAGTGGAGCTAAGGAGCTTCTCTGCATCCGAGTGCTCGGCGGCTCCGGCCGCAAGTACGGCGGAGTCGGGGACACGATTATCGCCACAGTGAAACAAGCGCAGCCAAACGCCGCGGTCAAGAAAGGCGAAGTGGTGCGTGCGGTCGTCGTGCGGACTGCTCAAGAATATGGACGGCCAGACGGTAGCCACATCAAGTTCGATGACAATGCGGCCGTGCTGATCAACAACCAGGGTGCCCCGCGCGGGACTCGCATCTTCGGACCGGTGGGTCGCGAGCTGCGAGAACGACAGTTCATGCGGATCGTGTCCCTCGCGCCGGAGGTCCTTTAGGTCGTGGTCCAGGGTTAGAGCGGGAGCGCAAGAGGATGCGAAAAATTCGGAGCGGCGACACCGTCCTGGTGACTTCTGGCCGGAACAAGGGCCAGCAGGGCAAGGTGCGCGTCAACATGATCGAACGGGACCGAGTAGTCGTCGAAGGCGTAAATATCGTCAAGAAGCATATAAAGCGGGGCCGGGCTCGCCAGGCCGGCATCGTGGAAGTCGAAGCGCCGCTCCACGTGTCGAACGTCCGGCTCATTTGCCCGAACTGCAAGCAGCCTACTCGGGTAGGCGTCCGAGAAGGCAGCGACGGCAAGAATGTGCGCTATTGCAAGAAATGCGATGCGCTAATCCCAAGGCCAGAGGCTGCCTAGCGTCGAAGAACAGAGAAGGTAAGGACGGCAACCTGAGCGCCTGAGAAATGGCGGACCAGGTGGGAACGCCGAGAACTGAGAGGATAGGTGGAGCCCGATGGCCAGATTGAAAGAGAAGTACCGGGAAGAGATAGTTCCAGAGTTGATGAAGGAGTTCGGCTACTCCAACGTAATGCAGACCCCCAAGCTCGAGAAGATCGTGATCAACGTTGGTCTCGGCGAAGCGATAAGCAATGCTAGGGCGTTGGAAAGCGCGGTATCAGACTTGACAGCTATCTCAGGCCAGAAACCGGTCGTGACCCGCGCCAAGAAGTCGATCGCGGCCTTCAAGTTGAGAGCCGGTATGCCAGTCGGAGCCCGCGTCACCTTGCGTGGACCGCGGATGTACGAGTTCTTCGACAGGCTCGTCTCCATTACATTGCCGCGTATCCGTGATTTTCGGGGAGTATCTCCTAATTCATTCGACGGCCGGGGTAACTACACGTTGGGTCTCCAGGAGCAAATTGCATTCCCGGAGATCGACTACGACAAGATTGATAAGAGTCGCGGCCTCGAGCTCAGCCTCGTGACCAGCGCTAAGACAGATGAGGAGGGCCGGCGGCTGTTGAGTCTGCTCGGTATGCCGTTTGCCCGCGCGGAGCGACCAATCTAGATCGCCTGACAGGCGACTCGGAGGAACTTGAATGGCCAAGAAGTGTTTGATCGTCAAGGCGGCCGGTCCAGCGAAATTCGAGACTAGGCAGGTAAATCGCTGCCATCTTTGCGGCCGCAGCCGCGCGTACATGCGCAAGTTCGGGCTCTGTCGGATCTGTTTCCGAGAACTGGCTTCGGTGGGTCGCCTGCCGGGCGTAACGAAGTCGAGTTGGTAGCCGTGCGCTCCGGCCAGGCGACAATCGGAAACGAAACTATGAGGAGAGCGGACGGATGAGCGTGAACGATCCTATTAGCGACATGTTGACGCGGATCCGCAATGCCGGGATGGCCCGGCAGGCGGAAACGACAATGCCATCGACGAAAGTGCTGGTGGCGATTGCCAAAATCCTTAAGGAAGAGGGCTACATCGCCGACTTTCGCGTGATCGAGCGTCGGCCTCAGGACCAACTCGTCATCGCGCTCCGCTACGGCGCGGATCGCAAGCCAGCTATACGAGAAATTAAGCGCGTCAGTAAACCGGGTCTGCGAGTCTACGCCGGGAAAGACGATATCCCGCGGGTCCGGAGCGGCTTGGGCATCGCGGTGGTGAGCACTCCGCAGGGGGTAATGACCGGCTACGAGGCTAGACGGCGAGGAATCGGCGGCGAGGTCCTCTGCACTGTCTTCTAGAGGCTGAAGCGGAGAGACTCCTTTCAGAGTCCACCGCGGGAGAACGGGCAATGTCAAGAATTGGAAATTTGCCAGTACCAATCCCGGCCAGCGTCGAGATCGATATCGCCGAAGACAATACAGTCACGGTCAAGGGTCCGAAAGGAGCGCTCTCGCAGCGACTCAGCCCGCGCATGAGGCTGCAGCGCGACAACGGTACGATCCTGGTCGAGCGGCCGGACAACGAACGTGAGCACCGTGCGCTCCACGGACTGACTCGCACCCTGCTGAACAACATGGTCGTCGGCGTCACCGATGGATATCGGCGCGATCTGGAGATCCAGGGCGTTGGCTACCG
>JAICRA010000360.1 GCA_025937615.1 Thermomicrobiales bacterium
GATGTTCGCGGAGTACGAGCAGCGCATCCACGAGATGGCGGAGTCCGGCAGGCCACTCACGGTTGACGTCCTGAATGACATCTACGGCGAGCTCTTCGAAACGTATCTGCCTGGTGTCACTGTCGACGATAGTGTTCGGGTGAACTGGGCGCGCATCCCGCACTTCTATCGTGCGTTTTATGTCTATCAGTACGCGACTGGACTCTCGGCGGCGATCGCTATCGCCCGCGCGATTCGCGACGAAGGTGAGCCCGCCCGCGAGCGCTACCGCCGCCTCCTGGCCTCCGGTGGTCGCGACTATCCACTGGCGCTGCTCGCCGAAGCTGGCGTCGACCTGACCTCCCCTGCTCCGATCAAGGCAGGTCTCGCCGAGTTCGAGGCCATCGTCTCGGAGATGGAGCAGATCGTCGCGTCCGGGGCATTGCAGCAGCCGGGGCAAGCCGATCAGACAACGGATAACGCTTGACTCAGGTCAAGGCTGACGATCCGGGGTAGATGGCTGCCTCCCCGAGCTCTGCCTCGATCGCGAGCAGCCGGTTGTACTTCGCAACCCGGTCAACCCGAGATGGGGCGCCGGTCTTGATTTGGCCGGCATTGGTTGCCACCGCGAGATCGGCGATGAACGTGTCGCCGGTCTCGCCACTCCGATGTGAGATGACGGCATTCATCCCGTTCCGTTGCGCCAGCGCAATGGCGTCCAGTGTCTCGGTGAGCGTCCCGATCTGGTTCGGTTTCACCAGAATCGCGTTCGCGGCCATCTCCCGGATGCCTCGCGCCAATCGCTCTGGATTCGTGACGAACAGATCGTCGCCGACGAGCTGCACGTGGCTGCCGATGCTCGCTTGCAGGGCGGTCCAGTGGGGCCAGTCGTCCTCTGCGAACCCGTCCTCGATCGACGCGATCGGGAAGCGCGCGGTCCAATCCTCCCAGAACTTCACCATCTCGGGACCCGATAGTGTTCGATCGTCGCCATTGAGGACGTAATTCCCAGTCGCCACGTCGAAGAACTCCGTCGCAGCCGGGTCGAGTGCGATCACCAGGTCACGCCCAGGCTCGTATCCAGCCTTGGCGATCGCTTCCAGCACGGCGTCAATGGCATTCTCGTTGGAGGGCAAGCTCGGGCCGTAGCCCCCTTCGTCCCCGACCGTCGTCGCCGCGCCACGCTCCTTGAGCACACTTTTCAAGGCATGAAAGACTTCGGCGCCCCACCGCAATCCTTCTGCAAATGACGGCGCACCGATAGGCATCACCATGAACTCCTGCATGTCCACATTCGAGCCTGAGGCGTGTTTGCCGCCGTTGAGGATGTTCATCATCGGCACCGGCAGCGTCCGCGCATTCGGCCCTCCCAGGTAGCGGTAGAGCGGCAGCCCCGCCGCCTCGGCCGCGGCTCGGGCAACGGCGAGGGAGACGCCGAGGATGGCATTGGCTCCAAGCCGCTCCTTGTTTTCGCTGCCGTCGAGCTCACGCATCGCGCGATCGACGCCGATCTGGTCGAATGCATCGAGTCCGACCACCTCTGCCGCGAGGGCTTCGTTGACGCTCCGCATCGCGATCTGGACGCCTTTGCCGCCATACCGTGAGGGATCGTTGTCACGAAGCTCGACGGCCTCGTGCGCGCCGGTCGACGCACCGGAGGGCACGCCGGCGAGGCCGCTCTCGCCACCGGCCAGCGTGACCTCGACTTCCAGCGTGGGATTGCCACGCGAATCGAGAATCTCCCTGCCTCGCACCGTCTCAATCGTTGAATACACCCGCTGATTCCCTCCTCTCAGCGCCGGAGTATAGGGCGCGACC
>JAICRA010000382.1 GCA_025937615.1 Thermomicrobiales bacterium
CCGTCTTGCCTCGGTGCCCTCGCCGTCGAACACGAGCTTCGTGATCAGCAGGTCCTCGAGGAGGTCTGCGTTCTTATTGGACAGGTAGCCAAAGAGGACATCTGGCGCCACCTGGTCGACAGCGGTCGTCTCGAGCGCGATCCTGGAGACACCGAAGACGCGCCCAACCGGGTTGGACGAGCGGTCCATCGTCACAATTTGATCGAAAGTTACCCGCCGCCGCCACTCGTTGAAGATACCGCCGCTGGTCCAGATGGCGGCGTCTTCGATCCACCACCGGAACGACCACCACCGGGCGACGAGGAGGCTCGCGACGATTCCGACCCCGATGACCAGGACCGACAAGTGGCCCCAGGTGAATTCGTCGTTCTGGACAAGGACGCCGCCATCGTCCAATACCGTCACGTCGACTGAGTAGAAGTCGACGATCAAACCCACCACGAAGAGGATCGAAAGGCCGACCCACCTGGGGATCCGAATGCTTCGGCCAAGAAGGGGTGGCCTGGAGTAGCTGCTGAACGGGAAGAGGATCGCCAGCGGGTGCAGCCGGCGCTTGCTGCGCAACGTGCGAGCAACGCTAGCCGATCCGTCACGAGTTGGCATCAGTTCTGTCAGCACGCATCATGGCGGGCTGCTCGTAGATCAATCGCTCGATCGCGGCCGCGACACGAGCTGGCACCGGCGAGACGACGACCATGCCGCCCCCGGTGTGCAGATTGCATCGCCTGAGGCGGAAGACCCGCAGCAGGATCGACGATTCGGTATCGAAGAGTTGAATGTGCTCGCGGGGGACGTACGAGCGCTTGCGTCCATACTCGAAAATGACGGCATCGGAGGTGAGATCGAGACGGTAGCTTCGCAAGCGCAACTCTGCCCATAGGTAGTACGCGGCAGCCGCGGCCATGGCCACTGTTAACGGAACGAGCGTCTGACGAGAGTTCCAGGGCCAACCGAAGAGCAGGGTGGGTATCCAGATAACAAAGAGGGCCAGTAGGACTATAGCCAGCGCTCGAACCGCGGCGGCTAGGCGAAAGTACAACCGCACTCCTTTGAGGTCGTCGCCACGCACGATGATCTCGGAGTCATGTACTTCCCCGGTGATGAGCGGAGGGGTCTGGATATCGGTCGGGGCAGTCAAAGCCATCGGACAACCTTCCCGAGTGACGGTGGCGGGCCGCTCCCAGCGAGCGAGGTGCCGGTGGATGTCCACGAGGGCACCGCCACGAGATTCCGGCGTCACGGGAACGATCAGGGCCATGCTTCCGCTACGCAGCGAGGTGAGTGACCCGAAACCGCGACCCGCATGCGCTCGCTGCGATGACTTCCGCCTTGGCGCAGTCTACACCTTGGCAACGCGACACGAATCACGACCACACGTCGGTTGAGCATCACGGGAGACGCACGCGTCGCTTCGCAAACCATCTGCTCACACGCAATTGCGCTCTGCATCGGGCCGTGGCCACTGCCCACCAGCGGGCAGAATCCGGAGCTGGCGGTAGAGACCCTAGGCATCTGCGTGCGCCGCAATACGGCGCGTTCCCTGGCGCTGGGGCAGTGATCGAAGAGAAGTGGGCGAAGCTTCGGATGGATGGCGCAACGTACGTACGGCGGAGCAGGAAGATAGTGACGA
>JAICRA010000371.1 GCA_025937615.1 Thermomicrobiales bacterium
GTGCCGTCGAACCGGGCGCTGATGATCGCTTACGACTCGTCGATCATCCGGCAGGCGGCGCTGATCGACGCGTTGCGCGAGCGGGAGGAAGAGGCGACGAAGCTGCGGCGGGCTCCGTCGCGGCTGGTGACGATCCCCTTCTGGTACAACGACCCGTGGTCCGACGAGTGCGCGAGAGCTCACGGCACGCCCAACAACATGGACTACCTGGCCGAGATCAATGACACGACGGTCGAAGGGGTGATCGCGGCCCACGCCGGCACCGAATGGTGGGTAACATCCGTTGGGTTCCAACCGGGGTGCTATCAGGCCTTGCCGCTCGATCCGACCTTCTCCATCTCGGCGCCGAAGTACCCTCGCCCCCGGCAATGGACACCGGAGCGCATTCTCTGCCTGGCCGGCAAGATCACCTCGTTCTACCCAGTGCGCAGTCCCGGTGGCTACCAACTTCTGGGACGCACGCCGGTCGACCTCTACGACCCGGACCAGCGCAACAAGGTCTTCCGCGAGAGTCCGGTGCTGCCGATTGCTGGAGAGCGTCATCGTTATGTCCCGATCGGTGAAGCCGAGTACCACGAAATCCGCGAGGAGGTCGAACGCGGCGACTACCGCTATGACATCGCGGAAGGCGAGTACTCCCTCGACGATTACCTTGCGCGGCTTGACTCGGCGCGAGCAGGGGTCGCTTGATGTTCAAGGTGATCAGCGGTGGCCCGCAGACGACGGTCCAGGATTTGGGTCGCCCCGGCTATCTCCACACCGGGATGCCGCCGTCCGGCGCCTTCGATAGCTTCTCGCTTCGGGTGGCGAATCTCCTCGTCGGCAACAGCCCCGGTAGTCGCTATCTCGTCGGCCGGGACCCAGGCGATGCGGGTCTCGAGATCCTGCTACTTGGCTGTCGATTGCGCGCCGCCGAGGACCACGTAATAGCCGTCACCGGTGGCGACCTGATGCCCAAGCTGAACGGCGAGCCTTTGCCGATGTGGCGGGCAATCCTGGCACGCAAGGACGATGAGATCGCCTTCACCGCGCCGCGGGTCGGCGTGCGCGCCTACCTCGCCGTTGCGGGCGGGATCGACGTCGCCACGTTTCTCGGCAGCCGGGCGACGAACGTGCGCGCGGCGGTCGGCGGCATTGAAGGGCGTGGGTTGAAGGCTGGTGACCAGATCCGGGTCGGGGCGCCCGCGCAACCGGCCTCCGCGTTGGTGGGACGCTCCTGGCCCGAGGAGGCGCGCCCGACACAGGGCAACCCCTGGACCGTGCGTGTGGTGCTGGGTCCGCAGGATGCACTCTTTACACCGGAGAGTGTAGAGACCTTTCTCAACGTCGATTGGAAGCTCTCGCCTGTCTCCGATCGCATGGGGTGCCGTTACATCGGGCCGAAACTCGCCTTTCTTCCCCGCGCCGACTACTTGATCGAGCAGGCCGGCTCGGACCCCTCCAACATCGTGGACGACGGCACCCCTCTGGGGGGCATCCAGGTGCCGAGCGGTCTAGAACCAATCGTCATGGGCGCCGACGTACCGAGCTTCGGTGGCTACGCGAAGATCGCAACGGTCATTAGCAGCGATATCGGTGTCGTCGGTCAGGGCAAGCCCGGTGATATCGTCCATTTCCGATCCGTCAGCGTTGCCGAGGCCGAAGAGATCGGGTTGGCAAGAGAAGCACTGCTCAGTGAGTCGACGGTCGTCGAGGTATGAGACTGGGAGTCCGAAGATCGTGGTGACCCAA
>JAICRA010000311.1 GCA_025937615.1 Thermomicrobiales bacterium
GCTTCGTCGTGGAGACCTTCCGCGAAGAGGACGTGCATCAGTCCGAGTGCCAGCGCGCCGTCGGTCGCCGGGCGCGGCCGTAGATGCTCGTCGGCCGATCGCGCGGTCGTCGATCGCCGGGGATCGATGACGACCACGTACGCGCCGTCGCGCTGTGCGTCACGCAGGAAGGGCATGAAGTGTGGCGACGTGCTGGCCGGGTTGTGTCCCCAGATGACGATCAGTCGACTGTGGCGAACATCGCACGCATCAGGGGCCAGGCGTCCGCCCAGTGTCAATTTGACCGCGGTTTCGGCCGCGGCACCGCAGATCGAGCGCTCCAGACCGCTGACGCCCATCCGGTTCCAGAGACGGATACTGGCGACTCCCCCCTGGAGTAGGCCAAGCGTGCCGCTGAAGGAATAAGGAAGGATCGCCGCCGCGCCGTGCTCGGCGATGATCGCCTGCCACCGCTCCGCGATCTCCCCGATAGCGTCATCCCAGGAGATGCGCGCCCACTCGCCGCTCCCCTTCCCTCCTACGCGGCGGAGCGGGTACAGCAGCCGGTCCGGAGAGTAGACGCGGTCCAGATAGGGGCGCACCTTGGCGCAGAGCCAACCCCGCGTGAACGGATGATCGGGATCGCCATGAAAGCCGACCGCACGGCCATCGCGAACCTCGACCAAGGTGGCGCAGGTATCCGGGCAGTCGTGCGGGCAGGCGCCGCGGACGACGGAGGTGTCGGGTGACAGGGTGATGGGTGACGGGTGATAGGCGATAGTGGACCGCAGGCTACTGTTCACTTCAATCTCCCGACCACTGGTCATCCTGGCCGTCTGGCCGTCTACTTCTCGACCCCGACTTGCCGACTCCTCTCTTTCGTGTAGTCTACCCGCTCGACCTTCACGATTCTGCGCCGCCGGCGTGGGAGGCGCGATGGCGCGATACATCCTGGGGCGTTTGCTCGGGCTGGTCTTCGTTCTCTTCGCCGTCTCGCTCATCACCTTCTTGTTGACGCGGGCGGTTCCCGGTGACCCGTTCGCCTCGGGAGAGCGTGAGCTGCCGGAAGCAACGCAAATCGCGCGCGCCGCGAAGTACGGATTTGATCAGCCGATCCTGGTCCAGTACGGCCGCTACATCTGGAACGTGCTGCACGGCGATTTCGGCATTCCCTTTCAGAGCCCAAGCCAGACGGTCGTCGATTTGATCAAGCAGACCTGGCCGGTAACGCTGATGATCGGGGCGCTGACGATCCTGATCTCCTATCCGCTAGGCATCTTGTTTGGCGTATTGGCGGCGCTGCATCGCAATTCCTGGATCGACTATGGCGTCACGTTCGGTTCGACGCTCGGCATGGTGCTGCCGAACTTCGTGGTGGCTATCTGGTTGATTCTGCTCTTCAGCGTCGGCCTGGGGTGGTTGCCGACGGGAGGGTGGGGCAGTCCTGCCCACCTCGTACTGCCGGTGATCGCCTATTCACTGCTGCCCATGTCGCTCGTCGCGCGCTACACCCGGGTCAGCCTCCTGGAGAGTCTGGGCGCGGACCATGTCCGCACGGCGCGGGCAAAGGGACTAGCCGAGCGCCGGGTGCTGGTCTGGCATGTCGCCCGCAACGCAATGATCCCGTTCGTGACAATCATGATTCCGGAGATTCCGAATATTCTCACCGGGTCGATTTTCATCGAGCAGATCTTCCGGGTGCCCGGCCTCGGCCGCTTCTTCGTGACGTCGACCCTGACCCGGGACTATCCGATGATCCTGGCGCTGGTGCTGCTGGTGGCGGTCGTCTGGGGGATCACCTATCTCTTTACCGACATCCTGTACACGCTGCTCGACCCGCGTATCCGGCTGATCTAGCGATGGACACCATGGCTTCCGGCCGCGTTGGCATTGAGACCGAGTCGCTGGCGAGTCCGGTCCAAACCCTGGAGGGGGTCGCGGGACGGCCGGTTTCGAATACCCGACGCGCCCTGCGTCGCTTCTTCCAGCAGCGTCTTGCGGTTATCGGGTTGATCATCACCGGCTTCCTGGTTGGGGTTGCCCTGTTTGCCCCGCTGATTGCGCCGACGTCGATCGAGGCGGCTAACTTGATGGCCGCCAACCAGTTTCCGAGCGCGGCATACCCCTTCGGAACCGATGCCGTCGGTCGTGACGTGCTGACGCGAGTGATCTATGGAACGCGAACGTCCCTGATCGTTGGCTGCGCTGCGGTGGCTATCGCCTGTCTGATCGGCATCCCTCTCGGCTTGGCGGCGGGGCTGCGCGGCGGCTGGGTTGACTTCACCGTGATGCGCGCAGTCGAGGTGATGGTCGCCTTCCCCGGAATCCTCTTTGCCATGTTCCTCGTCACCGTCATGGGCGGCGGCATGCGCAACATCA